>CALYNW010000155.1 GCA_945224895.1 uncultured Clostridia bacterium | reverse complement strand
TTACATCTGAAAATTTTGGATATAGCTGTCAATACAATTTTGTATGATTTCCTCGGCTACCTCCCTTGGCTTAACCTCGGTTACGACAGTTGTCTTGTTATGCTCAAGGGTTTTATAAACCTCAAAGAAATGCTTGATTTCATCAAAGCGGTGGCTGGGAAGCATATCAATATTAGTATAACAATTATAGTTTGGGTCATTTACGGGAACAGCAATAATCTTTTCATCCCTTGCACCGTTGTCATCCATAATGAGAACGCCTATGGGAACACACTCAACTATTGTCATAGGCTGGATTATTTCACTGCAAAGCACAAGAACATCAAGGGGGTCATTGTCGCTTGCGTATGTTCGGGGAATAAATCCATAGTTTGCAGGATAATGGGTTGATGTAAAAAGAACTCTGTCAAGCTTGAGCATACCTGTTTCCTTGTCAAGCTCGTACTTATTTTTTCCGCCCTTTGAAATTTCAATAACAGCGTAAAATCTGTCCTTTCTTATTCTCTTAGGCGATATATCGTGCCAAATGTTCATAATGCACCTCCAAAGCTTTATGTAAATATAATAGAACATTTTTAACTGCCAGTCAATAAAGACTGCACACTTTTCAATATTATCTTGAAAGAAATTTAAAAATATTGTATATTATTGTTAGTAATAATTATACAGGAGATACATATGGAATACAGGACAGAACACGACTCAATGGGAGAGGTTAAGGTGCCTGCCGACAGATACTGGGCGGCGCAGACACAGAGAAGCAGTGAAAATTTCAAAATCGGTGTTGATATTGAAACTATGCCAAGGGAGATAACCCACGCCTTCGGCATACTGAAAAAGGCGGCTGCTATTGCAAATAACAAGCTTAAGCCTGAAAAAATGACAGAGGAAAAGCTTTCTGCAATATCAAAGGCCTGTGACGAGGTTATAAGCGGACAGTTAAATGACCACTTTCCTCTTGTGGTATGGCAGACAGGCTCGGGCACTCAGTCAAATATGAATGCCAACGAGGTTATCGCCAACAGAGGAAATGAAATTGCAGGCAAAAGGCTTCTGCACCCAAACGACGATATCAATATGAGCCAAAGCTCAAATGACACCTTTCCCACTGCAATGAGCATTGCGGCGGTCTTAGTCATTGAGGACAGCGTTATACCTGCCATTGATGTGCTTGTTTCAACATTCAAAAGACTTGAAGAAGAAAATCAGGGCATTGTAAAAAGCGGAAGAACTCATTTACAGGACGCTACACCAATTACCTTTTCGCAGGAGATTAGCGGATGGAGAAGCTCTCTTGAAAAGGATAGAAGACTTTTGGAAATTGCTCTGCCGGAGCTTAAGGAGCTTGCACTTGGCGGTACTGCCGTAGGTACGGGACTTAACGCACCTAATGGCTTTGACACCGAAGTGGCTAAGGCAGTATCAGAAATCACGGGAAAGAATTTTATTACTGCACCAAACAAATTCCACGCCTTGACATCTAAGGACGAAATTGTGTTTGCCCACGGTGCACTAAAGGCACTTGCCGCAGATTTGATGAAAATTGCAAATGATGTCAGGTGGCTTGCATCAGGTCCGAGGCTCGGTCTCGGCGAAATCACTATTCCCGAAAACGCGCCCGGCTCTTCTAGACTGCCCGGTAAGGTTAATCGCACACAATGCGAAGCAGGTACAATGGTTGCCGTTCAGGTTATGGGAAATGACGTTGCAATCGGTATGGCAGCAAGTCAGGGAAATTTTGAGCTGAACGTATTTATGCCTGTGGCAATCTACAATTTCACCCAGTCCGTAAGGCTTTTAAGCGAGGCTATGATTTCATTTAACGACAACTGCGTAACGGGAATTAAAGCAAACAGAGATAAAATGAAGGATAATCTGCACAATTCTCTTATGCTTGTTACTGCCCTTAACCCTTATATCGGATATGAAAATGCCGCAAAGGTTGCAAAATACGCATACAAAAACAACATTTCCTTAAAGGAAGCCTGCGTTACCTTGGGCTTTTTAAGCGAAGAAAAATTTGATGAGGTTTTCCGCCCCGAAGAAATGGTTTAAAATATAAAAGCTGTATCAAACTCTTTGGAATGATACAGCATTTTTTATTTTATTATTCCTCGATTAAGCTTTAGCTTTAAAATTCTTGTAACGGATTTATTTACCTGCGATTCTTTAATTCTGCCGCTCTTAACAGCCTTTAATACGGCTTTGTACTGAGCTTTATAATCGTTTGCACAAATCATATCGTTTCCTGCAAGGATTGACCTAACGGCAGCCTCGCTTTTACTGCCGCCTACAAAATCAACTACTCCTGCCATACCGAGACCGTCGCTGATAATTACTCCGTCAAAATCCATTTCCTTTCTTAGGTAATTATGCACCTTTTTTGAAAGTGAGGCAGGATTTTTCTTATCAAAGCATTCTACGATATTATGGCTGACCATAATCATATCACAGCCTGCGTCAATGCCTGCTGCAAAGGGCAGTAAATCCCTTGACTCAAATGTCTTTTTACTGCGCTTATCGTGAATTATATTGCTGTGGGTATCGCCGTTATTTCCGTAGCCCGGGAAATGCTTTAAGGTGCTGACAAGGTTTTTCTTTCCCATTTCGCTGACTACGTATTTTATATACTTAGATGTAGACCTTGCACTTGTTGAAAAGGTACGGCTGTAAATATAATTTTTTGAATTATATGCAACATCTGCCACGGGGGCAAGATTTGTATTTATTCCCAAATCCAAAAGCAAATCTGCCTTTTCCCTTGTGTCCTTCCTTATCTTACTATATCCGCCTTTTTTGTATAATTCCCGAGGTGACAGGAAGGGTGAAGAACGGTACTGCTTATAAAGGGAAACACGATTAACAATTCCGCCCTCCTCGTCAACTGCTATAAGCATTTTTATCTTAGACGCTTTTTGATAGCCTTTTATCTGAGACTGCTTTTTATCATAGGAATTATTCTTAAAATTATTTGCAAAAAGAAGATATCCGCCGAATTGATATTCCTTCTGAATAGCGGTTGCATTTTTTGAAGGCATATAAACCATAAACATCTGAGCAACCTTTTCCTCCAAGGTCATTGAGTCTAATATTTCCCTTGCTCTTTCATCAACGGTTTTTTCCGCTTGTGATGCTTCTTCGGCAGATGTAACCGTTTCCGAAGTATTTTCTTCGGCATAAGCCGAAATCGGTACCGTAATCATCAAAATAAGCACTAAAAACAGGCTGATTATTTTTTTCATATTAATCACTCTTTGCTATAAAATACAACTATATTAAAGCACATTGCAAAGGTAAGTTCAAGTGTTTATGAATAATCTTAATTATTACTGTTGAATATTTTTCAAAAATAAGTATAATTAAGACAGTAATCTATTTTCGGAGGAATTATGGATATTATAGTAGTTGGTGCCGGAAAGCTGGGAACAGAGCTGGCAAGAAGCCTCAGTAATGAAGATCACAATGTCACATTAGTTGACACTAATGCTCAAAGGCTCAGCAATCTTGTAGAGAAATACGATATTCAGGCTGTCTGCGGAAGCGGAACTCATATTGACATTATGAGGGAAGCACAGGCTGAAAAGGCAGACCTTGTTGTCTCCACAACTCATTCTGATGAAAACAACATACTTGTATGCTTGATTGCAAAAAAGCTGGGAGCAAAAAACACTATCTCAAGAGTAAGAAACCCCGAATACAATGACCAGTTTGAATTTATGAGAAACGAGCTTGGGATTTCCTTTATGATTAATCCCGATTTTTCAGCGGCACTTGAAATAAGCAGAATTCTTCAGTTCCATGACGTTTCAAATATCGAGACAGTTGCCAACGTTCACCTTG
>CALYNW010000154.1 GCA_945224895.1 uncultured Clostridia bacterium | reverse complement strand
ATGAATCATACCATCCATACCGCCGATGTCAACAAATGCACCGTAGATTGTAAGTGACTTAACTGTACCTGTAAGCTTCTGTCCCTCCTCAAGAGTAGCCCAAAGCTCCTCCTGACGAGCCTTCTTCTCAGCAGCTGCAACAACCTTGATTGAGCCTACTGCACGTCTTCTTGCAGGATTGATGTCGATAACCTTAAAGCGAACAGCTGTACCCTTAAGAATATCAAGCTCCTGATTCTTGGGAACACCTGTCTGTGAAGCAGGAATGAATACTCTGCTTCCCTTTGTAACGGCAATAACGCCGCCCTTGACAACAGCGGTAACTGTGCCTTCAAGAGTTTCATCGTTTTCCTTAGCGGCAACGATTTCCTCCCAGCCTTTGAATGCGTCAACAAGCTTCTTAGAAAGCTTGAGCACACCCTCATTATCATCAGTCTTCATGATAACAAGGCTAAGCTTGTCACCGATAGATACTGCTTCACTTGGGTTGCTGATCGGTTCAGCGGAAAGATCGTCAAGAGCAATAACGCCTGTCTGCTTTCTGCCCTCAACATCAACAAATACCTCTGTTGGAGTAATGTTGACAACAGTACCTATTACTACCTTACTGTTTTCGTCTTCTCTGAATGATTCTTCAAGCATTTCTTCGAAGGTTGCCTCACCATCAGCAGATGCTTTGACAGCAGCCTTATCGGCTTTATCAGCGGTATCTGCTGTCTCCACAACTTCTTCAGTTACGGCTGAAGTTGTTTCAACTTCCTTTTCTTTGATTTCTTCGGACATGGTTTTTAGTACCTCCTTGATTATTACCGAGGGTGTCGAGGCCCCGGCAGTTACTCCTATACTACTGTATTTACTCAAATCAATGCTTTTAAGCTCCTGTGCCGTTTCTATCAAATAGGTATCGGCATTGGCACTGCAAACATCTCTGAGCTTACAGGTATTGGAAGAATGCCTACCGCCTATGACAATCATAGCGTCTGAATTCTTTGAAAGAGCTGACGCTTCTTCCTGTCTATCGGCTGTAGCATTACATATTGTACTATAAATTCTGACGTTTGTATATAGTTTTTTTAGAATTTTCTCGCATTTTTTCCATTCTTTTAATGAAAACGTTGTTTGCGACACGCAAATTAGTGATGTTTCTTCACATAAATCATTATTTTCAAGTATTTTTTGCAATTCCTGTTCATTTTTAAACACAAAGCTTTTCCCTTTGCAATAGGACCTGATGCCCATTACCTCGGGATGATTTTCGTCTCCTGCTATCAGGGTAACTGTTCCGTCGGGCTGCTCGGAAACAATTTTGTGAATTTTAAGAACAAACGGACAGGTTGCATTAATATAACCGATATTGTCATTGTCCGCCCTATCAATAACAGATTTCTCAACTCCGTGAGTTCTGATTATCACTGTATAACCGTCAGGACATTCGCTTATATCGTTAATTATTTTTACACCTTTATTTTCAAGGTCCTTTACAAGCTGATTATTATGAATAATCGGTCCAAGTGTGCAAACCTTTTCGCCCTTATCAACCAAATCATATACAAGATTAACGGCTCTGTCTACACCGAAGCAGAAGCCTGCTGTTTTTGCAAGGGTAATCATTAGTGCTTTTCAGCCTCCCAAAGCTCTGTTATTCTATCCATTACCATATTGGCGGCGTCCTTAATTGCGTGGGGACTGACATCTGCATCCTCAAGTCCCATTTCTGAATTCTTAATCATCTTTCCGTATGAAACTACAACCTTTTTTCCTGCCTTGATTTTACCGTCACAGCAGATTGCAACGGGAAGAACGTCGGCTCCTGTTGCCTTTGCAATGACTGCAACGCCTGCCTTGGCTCTCTGGGGAACGCCGTCCTTATCCTTAATTCTTCTACCCTCGGGACAGATTGCCATTACGTGACCTTCCTCAAGGATTTTTACGCCGTAGTCAATGGCAGACGTATCGCCCTTTCCTCTCTTAACAGGAAAGGCATACATATGAGTCATAAACCAAGCTACTAACGGATTTTTAAAAAGCTCAACCTTTGCCATAAAATGAAGAGGCGGAATCTTTTTAGGACTTGCCACAAAAATCGGATCAAGTGCGCAGGTATGATTTATTGCAACTATGTACTTTGCCTTACCTTCAGGGACATTTTCAAGTCCCTTAAACTCTATCTTATAAAGCAACTTAAATAAAGGTCCGAAAACCACCTTTATAAAATTATAAAGCTTATAATGCTTTATCTCAGAATAATCAAATTCCTTCATCACATTTTCTCCCTGATAATATTAATCACATATTCTATAGACTCGTCAAGAGTAAGCTTTGATGTATCAGCCATAACGGATTCATCAGTAGGCTTAAGCGGAGCAATCTCCCTGTGCGAGTCCTGATAATCTCTTTTATTTACGTCGTCAAGCACATCCTCATAGGTAACGTCTTCGCCCTTTTCTATAAGCTCCTTGTAACGTCTTTTTGCTCTGACCTCAGGTGACGCAAAAAGGAAAATTTTGCACTGAGCATCAGGCAGAACAACTGTTCCTATATCTCTGCCGTCCATAATGACGTCGTTTTTCCTTGCAATATCTCTCTGCAAATCAAGAAGAAATGCTCTAACCTCGGGAATTGCAGAAACCTTAGATGCACCCATAGAAATTTCAGGTGTACGGATAAGTCCGGAAACATCTTCTCCGTTAAGATAAACGCACTGTACTCCATCCTTAAAGCCAAGGCTTACATCTGTATCCTTAAGCATATTTACGATACCCTCGGTGCTGTCAATAACATTATTTCTTACGGCATTAAGGGCAATAGTACGGTAAAGCGCACCTGTATCAACATAGATAAAGCCAAGCTTTTTAGCAACGCCCTTAGCTATAGTTGATTTTCCTGCGCCGGCAGGTCCGTCAATGGCAACATTAATCATAATAATAATCCTCTCTTACATATTATCGGCGCACAAAACGGCTGTTGAAAATGCAATCTGCAAATTAAAGCCGCCTGTATAAGCATCTACATCTATAATCTCCCCTGCAAAAAAGAGATTATCAATAATTTTTGATTTCATTGTTTTCGGGTTAATTTCCTTTACGCTGACTCCGCCTGAGGTCACTATAGCCTCGTCTATCGGTCTGAAATCAGTTACGTCAACCTTAAAATTCTTAATTAAACCCACAAGCCTCTGTCTTTCCTCTCGGGTTATCTGATTTACCTTTTGAGAGGGAGAAATACCGCTAAGTGAAACTATAACAGGAATTAGCTTATTAGGCAACAGTTTTGCAAGAGAATTTACAAAATCTTTATTTGAAAACTCCTGAAAATCCCTTTGAATACGTTTGTCAAGCATTTCTGTGTCAAGTGCAGGCTTTAAATCAATATTTATGTGATATTTACTTTTTCCCATATTGTTAATATGGCTTGACGAAGAAAGAATTACAGGACCTGAAACGCCATAATGCGTAAACAGCATTTCACCGAAATCACTGTATATTTCTTTATCGTCCTCAAAGACGGTTACATTGACATTTTTAAGGGAAAGCCCCTGTAATTTAGGGATAAAATTATTACTGCAAACAAGAGGCACAAGGCTTGGCTTAAGCGGTGTTACGGTATGACCTACCGATTTTGCAAGGGTGTATCCGTCACCTGTTGAGCCTGTAAGGGGATAGCTTTTACCACCTGTGCAAAGTACAACAGCATCACATTCAATTTTCCTTTTATCTTCAAGTACAACTGCTGAAATTCTGCTTTCTTCAAGCTCAAAGGCAGTTGCTCTGCCCTGAATTATTGTTGCACCGCAGTCATTTGCGTAATTCCCAAGGGCATCAACTATATCAACTGCCCTGTCGCTTTCGGGAAAAACTCTGTTTCCCCTTTCTATTTTAAGGGGAACACCAAGCTCCTCAAAAAGCATCATGGGATCCTAGGGCAGAAAATTTTCAAATGCGGAA
>CALYNW010000153.1 GCA_945224895.1 uncultured Clostridia bacterium | reverse complement strand
AAATTAAAGGTTGCATTTTTATCCTCAACATTCGGGCTTAGCTTATCTGAGGAATCCTTACTCCTTTTTATCCGGGTATACTCCGGAACAGAGCCAAGACAAACAGTATTAAAAGCCCGAGAAATATCACTGCTTCGTATAATCGTAGATGTGGTAAGCGCCAAAAGAGCATTGAGCAGCAATCCCGCAAATGCCCCTGCAAGACATCCCATAATTGCCTTTGATTTATAATTAGGGTAATTTATCGGCACGGTAGATACACTTGACGTATCAATAAGACTTAACTGAGTTGAGCCGATAATAAACTTCGCCACCTCGGGATAATTTGAAATTACGCTTGACAGGACATTATATGCTCTTTGAGGATTAGTTGATGTAACTGTTATTGTAAACAAATTAGTATCCTCAAGCACAGATGCGGTTATCGTTTCGTTGATTGAATCCACACCTAAATCACGGCATACAATCTTATTAAGAGAGCCGGAGGTAAGTATGTTCGGAAAGGTTTTTGCAAGCTGTTCAGCGGTTGCCTTATTATACTGCTGAGCAGATGACTTTGCCACATCAACATTGACCGTAAAGGTTGCCGATGCCGAATAGCTTGGAACATAGGTCATATATGTGTATGTAACAAGCAATCCTGAGGCAAGAACTGCAAAAATCAAAATAAATATCCAAAGCCTTCTTAACCATTCAAAAAAGTGATAAAGAAAGTCCTCAATAAAATACTGTTGGTCTAATTCAAGCTTTGTCTTATTTTCCATCAACGCCATCCTTTCCGGAAGACTCAGTACGCTTTTGAGCATTAGCATATTTGCCGTACTTACCGTATTTTCCGTATTTACCGTAGCCGGAATACTTGCCGTATCCTCCGTAATATGCGTATCCGCCTCTTGAAGAGCCTGATGTGCTTCTGCTATCGTTAAATACTGCACCTAAAAGCGGAGTTTCCGTTCTTGTAAGAGCATCAATGGAATCATTGATAATCATAGTTTTTGCGAAATCCTCGTGTACAACAATCAATGTGGCATCCGAAGCGGCGGCAACGTCGTCAATATCACTTACAAGTGCTATAGGCGGAGTATCAATAATTACCATATCATACATACTCTTCAGCTGATTAACAACAGTGGACAGAGAGCTTCTGCGAAAAGCCTTGCTTATATCTGCAACGCCTTTATCGGAAACAAGAAAATCAATGCCTGATTTTTCGTTTTTAACTATAAAATCCTGAATATTTAAATTTTTATCGGAGCTCATAAAATAGTCTGAAAGCTGTTTATCCTCAGGTACGGAAAGCTCAAAAATTTTTGCAAGAGCAGGATGTCTCAGGTCAAAATCAGCAACCAACACTCTGTATTTTTTCTTTGACAGGGAAAGGGCAAGGTTTGCCGCAACAGTAGTCTTTCCCTCATTTTCATATGAAGACGAAACAGCAAACACCTTATATCCTTTGTTTCGTGCTTCACGTTCAATTTTTGAGCGTAGCTTATTATATGCCTCCTGAAAGGCAAATGAGCTTGTGGCATCAGACACTAAAAGACCTACTCTTCGTCTTCTCTTTTCGTGAGGTACTGACACATAGAGCTTTGTATCAAGTTTCTTTTCCACCTGTCTTTCATTCTTGACAGTATCCTTTAAAAATGACATCACAACAATAATTGCCAGCATCAGCAGTGCGCCCACACCAAAGCCTATTACCGACCACCTTACTGCTCCCGAGCTGTTATCTGCCTTAGTCGGAACAGACGGTGCATCAAAAACATCAAGCACGGCATTACCCATTACCTCGTCGGAAAATGCAGGATAATTTCTTATAACCGAGCAAAGAATTTCATAGCTGTCCTTTGGAGTTGAGGCTGAAACACTAAGCACCAAAAGGTTTGTTTCCTCTACTACGTTTGCACTTATTACCGCATCTAAATTAGTTAATCCCAAGTCCTCCTTAACTGCCTCGTTAAGAGCATTTGAGTCCAAAATCATTTTAAAAACCTGATTAAGCTGAACAGTTGTTGTCAGATTTGAATATGCGTCATAGCTACCGTCCTTTGTAGATACAAGAAAGGTAGTTTCGCTTGTATAAACAGGCTTAAAGGTTTCTGTTTTAAATATAAAAAATCCGCCTGCAAAAATAACCGCAGAAAGAATAATAAGAAAAATTCTTCTTACGACGTCACGGATTATACTTGTTACGGAAATATCATCAAGGCTAAAGCTGTTATCTGCTAACTGCTGTGTAGAGAGTATTTTCTTTTCCATCAATCTGCCTCCTCTCCCGTAACAGTTACAACAATATTCTTTACAGCCACATCACCACAGGAATTTGTTACTGTTATCTGAACAGGATAATCACCGGGAACGCCCTCAACAACATTGTTGATTTCCAGCTTGATTTGTCCCGATATATCCCCGTCTATTACGTCATTTGCCGAAACCTCGGAAAGTATCTCCGTATAGTCTCCGGTAGGAACAAAGATATGCTTATCACAGGTGAAAACAGGTGATTTATAATCGGTGTAGGTTATATCTCTTTCAAGCTTTGTGACATTGTTACTGCTGTCAAATGCCACATATGTTATCGTCCTTGATTTTCCGTCAAAAAGAGGTGAAATAGACTCAATTATAATTGACTCCGTAACATCACCGTCCTCAGCGTCATAGGCACTGACATCTGACAATAAATCATCCTCGGTGGCAGAAACGGAAAACTCATTACTGCCCTGAGCTACAGTAATTTGAGGAGGCGTATTATTTGCCTGCAAATGCACCTGAACATAATAATAATAGCCAAGTCCGAAAAGCACGGCAATAATCAAAACGATTTCAATTATCACCGCAGTAGGTATTCTTTTTTTGTTGACCTTATTTTTCATATCTGCTCCTAAAATGCAACAGGTCTGCTTATTGCAAGCCTGCCGTTATTTATAACTGTCTGTGGATTAACGCTGAAAAGCCTTTCTGCCGTTTTATCGTCAAATTCATCAGCGACGATACTGTAAGCAATCTCCATATCTGTATTACGACTTTCAAGATTATGGGCGTCGCTGGCAATAAACTGTGCAGTTTTGTGATTAATAAGTTCAAATGCCGTTTCCTTGGAGGCTATACCGAAATCACCTGCTACCGACCCCTTATTAACCTGCAAAAGCCCTCCGCAGTTCATAAAATCCATACTAAGTGAAGGCGATTTTTTTACACATTCATATCTTTCGGGATGAGCAACTATCGGCACGTATCCCATACGGCTCAGCTTTTTTGTAATACTCTTTATGTATGCAGAGGAGGAATAAAAATCAAACTCTATAAGCATAAATCTTGAATTATTAATTGTGGGCAAAAGTCTTTTTTCTGCGTATTCCAAAACACCCTGACCGGCAAAAACCTCTCCGCCCAAATATATTTCAATGGGTATTTTTTGATTTTTCACCTTTTCTCTGAAGGCGTCAAACACAAACTCCAATTCATAAAGCAAATTTTTATCGTATTCATATAAATTTGAATGAGGCGTCAATACTATTCCCTTAGTTGAGCCCTGACTTGCCATTTTCAGCATTTCAAAGGACAGCTCCAAGCTGTCGGAACCGTCATCAACAAAAGGAAGCACATGACTGTGAATATCTATCATTTAATCAATTTCTCCGAATGCTTACCAAACTATAATCTAATTTATAATACCACCAACAGAAAATTTTTTCAATATTAATAATAACAGTTGAATTGAATTTTATTTTGTGTAATAATTGAGATATAAAATAAAGGAAGGATTTCAGTGAAAAATTTATCAAAAATTATCACCATTGCAGTAGCCGTTTTATGTATTGGCATATTGGTATACCTGATTTTCTTTTTTAACGGCACTCCTGAATACAGCATTGATTTTCAAACCAACGAGCAAAAGGAATATCCCATAAGCTTTGAAGGTGAAGATCTTTTATATTAGTCAGG
>CALYNW010000152.1 GCA_945224895.1 uncultured Clostridia bacterium | reverse complement strand
CCATAACAGTCAGCGTAACGTACGAATACACAGTCGGCGGTGAAAAGCAGCAGGGGACATCGGAGTTTAGCTTCACTGTTCAGACAAGCAAAAAATCCACTGCTAAATCCACAGCAAAGCTTACTCCTCAGCTTCTTATTTCAGGCTTTTCCTACGGCGGTAAGGAGATTAACGGCGGCGAAACCTTTAATCTTAATTTCACAGTAAAGAATAATTCCGAAACAACTAAAATTCAGAATATCGTAATTAAGCTTTCGGGCGGTGAATGCTTTGTTGTAGCAGACGGAACAGATACTGTTACAATGAAATCTCTTGACGCTGACGCCTCTGCAAATATGAGCAAGAGCTTTAAATGTCTTTCATCAGCTCCGTCAGGCGTTTACCCTGTAACCGCTTCTGTTTCATATGAGTATATAGAGGGTTCTGCAAAGCAGTCGGCAACCTCCGAATTAACTATGAGCGTACCTGTTGTTCAGCCTGACAAGGTACAGTTCCAGTCTGTTGATTTAGCAGATAAAACAGTTACCGTCAGTGAGGAAACAGACTGTGCCTTCAGCATTGTAAATACAGGACAGACAAAGCTTTCAAACGGTGTAATCAAGCTTGTTGATGAGGACTCAAATGAGCTTGCATCTGCTTTTGTGGGCAATATTGAGGCAGGGGCACAGTTTTCAAGCAATTATACTCTACCCGTAACCTTTGAGGAAACAGGCACAAGGAAGCTTAAGCTTGTATTTGAATACGAAAACGAAAATGCCGAAAAGAAATCTATTGAACAGGAATTCAGCGTAACGGTTGAGGAATATTTTGACCCCTATGCAGATGTTGACACAGGAGAGGATATTGAAGATACAGAGATGTCAGGCCCTGCCTTGAGCACTCCTGTAATTATCGGCATTTGTGTAGGCGGAGTAGTTCTTCTTATTGTTTTGATTGTTGTAATCAAAAAGGCGGTTAAAAGAAAGAAGGCAAAGAAAGGCAGTTAGGGTATAGATGAAGAAATCTGACCTCTTTTCTATGGCGGTTCAAAATTTAAAGAACCGTAAAACGAGAACAAAGCTAACGGTTATCGGCGTTGTAATCGGCACCTGTGCCATTGTGATAATGGTGTCAATCGGTATAGGCATTGACAAAATGGTAACCTCCCAGTATGAGTCCGATTCGAGTCTTAACAAGATAACCGTTTACGGTATGGCTGACGAGTCCCCCGAGGGAGGCGGAGAAGCAGAACAGCTACCCTTTGACGACAGCGCCGTTGAATATTTCAAAACTATTGAAAATGTTTCAATGGTTATGCCTGTTTTTGATGCTTCCGAATATGTTTCCATTGACAGGGGAAAGTATACATTTCAGTCACCTATAATGGCTGTTGATTTTGACCTGATGGAAAAAATCGGATACTCTCTCAAAGAAGGTACCTTTGAAAATCTTGATAAGCGTAACTCAATCTTTTTCGGCGAAAACAGCATAACGAATTTTTATGATGCTCAGGGAAATCCAGTAAAATACAAGTACGATGAAAACTACAATATTTCCGAATGTGAAATTGATGTAATGAAGGACAATATCACCGTTTCACCGAAAATTAACAGTAATACAGATGAGGGAATCACTCAGCAGGCAAGTACATCTCAAATGGCAACACCTAAGCGTGTAAAGGTTGCGGGAATAGTCAAAAGAGATAACAAAATTGACTACAATACCGACTATGCAGCTTACATAGATTTGGATTATGCAAAGGAGCTTATGCGACAGAGCAAAATGCTCAGCGGTACAAGCGGCAATCAAAAATTTTCATATTCAGAAATAGATGTTTTTGTGGGCGGTATGAAGGAGGTTTCCGCTGTTAAGAAAATCCTTCAGGACAAGGGCTTTTCCTGCTATTCCGATGATGAAGGTCTGGAACACACTAAAAAGGTTATGAAGGTTGTTCAGCTCGTCTTAGGCGGTATCGGTGCAATTTCAATGTTTGTTGCCGCCTTCGGTATCAGTAATACTATGGTAATGTCTGTGTACGAAAGGACAAAGGAAATCGGTATTATGAAGGTCCTTGGATGTGACCTTAAGGACATCAAAAGAATGTTCCTTTACGAAGCAGGATTAATAGGTCTTTTAGGCGGAGCTATAGGAGTTCTTATAAGCTGTATACTGTCATTTATAGCGAATTTGGTAGCAAGGGCGGTGGCGGCAAATATGAATATCGGAGAAGAAATCAAGGTCTGCGTTTCCTCCGTACCGCCGTGGCTTGCAATAATAGGAATACTTTTCTCTGTGCTGATAGGTGTTGTTGCGGGACTTTCTCCTGCGAAGCGTTCCGTTAACGTCAGTGCACTGACGGCAATTCATAATGAATAAATATTCATAATTCTTGACAACAGTTTTTTATGTGTTTAAAATCAGAGTATAAAAGGAGATGCTTACTCTATGAAAAACACTAAAAGACTGTTGTCTTTGCTTTTATGTCTGCTGATGTCTGTATCAGTCGTTTTTCCGTCGGAAATTGCTTATGCAGGTCAACAGCCGTCTAATGTATCGGGCTTTTCGGTTAAAAAATTTGATACCTCCTCAGTCACCCTTAAATGGAAAAAGGTCAAGGGTGCAGACGGATATATTATCTACAGGTATAATTCTTCAACTAAGAAATGGGTTAAAGCAAGGCAGATAAAAAAGGGCAGTACAACTACCGCAAAGATAAGCAAGCTTACAGACGGCAGTCAGTATAAATTTAAAATCTATGCCTATAGGCTTAAGGGAAAGATAAAGGTATTGTCGGCAAAGGCGGTAAGTCTTAGTGCGTATACAAGGCTTAAAGCACCCGAAGGTTTTTCTGCGGTAAGAAAGAATTTATACAGCGTTAAGCTATCGTGGAAAAAAGTAAAAAGGGCGTCAGGATATATCATAGAATATAAAACCATAAGCGGTGAATGGAAACGGCTTGCGAAAATTACCGAAAACGAAACGGCTTCATATTCCGTGTCTGTTCCGTCTGACAGCGGCGGTGCGGTTAGAATTAAATCCTACCGGAAAATAAATAAGAAAACCTGCCTTAGTAAAGCAAAAAAGGCAGATTTTCCGAAAGCACAAAGCGGTATAAGCAATGCAACAAGCACGACAATATTTCCTGTCAATACAAATAATATCTCACAGGGAGCCACAACAAGCACAGATAAATATACTGTAAGTGAGCTGTATTGCTATAACGGTACGCAAAAAATTTACGGTAAAATGTATCTTCCCACCGGTAAAGCCGGAAGGCTTCCTGCGGTTATCCTGTCACCCAGCCATTCTCTTACCTGCGATACTATGAATTCATATTGTGTAATGCTTGCAGAACAGGGCTATGCGGCGTATTCCTTTGATTTCTGTGGAGGAAGTAATGACAGCAGAAGTGACGGCAGTATGAATGATATGACTGTCTTTACTGAGGTCAGCGACCTTAAGGCAGTTATTTCTCAAATAAGAGTGCTTGATTATATTGACGAAAATAATCTGTTTCTTTTAGGTACAAGTCAGGGAGGACTCGTTTCGGCATTGACGGCAGATGATTTACCTGAGCTGATTAAGGGTATGATTTTAATGTATCCTGCCTTTAATATTGCCGACCAAATGAGCTTTTTCGGAGATAATATCCCCGAAAACGGAATGACTACACCTATATCGGGAACAATCGGTCACGACTATATTGTGACAATAAAGGATTATGATATTTACGCAAACATTGCAGGCTTTAAAAAGGATGTGCTTATTATTCACGGAACATCCGATAATATTGTACCCATAAGCTATAGCGAAAGAGCTATCAAAACATATAGCTATGCCGAGCTTAAAACAATCGACGGCGCAGGACACGGATTTAATAAGGATAATTATTCATTGTTTAAGGATTATGATGAACAGGTTAATCCACTTATAATTCAGTATCTTTCAAATCATATATCATAAAAA
>CALYNW010000151.1 GCA_945224895.1 uncultured Clostridia bacterium | reverse complement strand
GATCATGCCTAGTCTCGTGGGCTCGGAGATGTGTATAAGAGACAGCTTCAATATACTGTGGCTTATCTCCAAGCTGTTTCGCAACGCTTGAACAATAGTGGGCATTATCAAAGCTCATCATAGCGTGGATATGTGCTTCTTTGGGTGTTCCGTTGTCGTTAGTGTCCTTATCGTGCAAAACAACGGCATACTTTTTTGGCTTCAGCTTGTTCTCTATCAGGTCAACAAGATTGTCTATTGTCTGTGCAGGAAGATATTTAATCTGTTGTTCGTACATTAAATTCCTGCTTTTAGCACTATGATTTTTAACATTCAAATTTTTGTGTCAACTCCTTTCTGAAAAATGTTCATTTATCAGTATATTTCTAATTTTTTAGAACAATGGAACAATTCACATTGTTACGTGGATAACAAGCTCACCACGTAACAATGAATGGGAATTAATATAATATGGCACTTGGCACACCGCTGTGCTTTTGTTTCACAACGCACAGCGGTAATTTAATCTTTATTGTAATACTCATTCAAAAGTCTGCCGAGTTCACTGTAAACCTTAAATTTCATATACGGAAAATGAACATAGCTTACATTGTCGTGAATACCGTCTGTACTGCTAAACCAAGCGTCACCTGCGTTATATACTCTCTCGCAATTAAAATCTTTCAATTTGTCACTATCCCACAGTAGCCTGCCCTCGTCAAGCGTAGGCTTAAAAAGTATTTTAGTTGTCATTGCGTCACGGAGCATTGACGGCAGTCCGCCCTCCGAAACACTTGCCTGCGCTATGCTGATGATTGCATAACAGCCTGCACTCGCACCCATTGTTACAATGCGTTTGAGTAAGCCGTCAAAAGTTGCAAGGCAATAATCGGGATTGTCCTTGCTTGGCTTTGTTGGAAACATAGTACGGCAGGCAACATATTCGTCAATGAATAAAAATGATACATTCATTCCTGCTTCCCACCATTTAACAGCGTCACCCTTTTGCTCTGATAAATCATTCAGTACCTTTTGCCTTTTTACAACGGTATCACAAAAACGTTTCATTGCGTCAAGTATAGCCGTTGCTTCGCCGTTTTCATCAAGCGTAACAACATGCGGTAATCGGCTTAACTCCGCTTGCTTTGGATCAATTATAATAATCTCGCTTCCGAAGTCGTCACGACCGCACAGCAGGGCTTGCAAAAGTAGGCTTATTATTCCGGTCGTTTTGCCACTCCTCGTTTTTCCTGCTATTAGCATTGAGCCGCTTGTGGTAAGGTCAATATATGTATCTTTCTGCACAATCAGCTTTGTATGTTCTTTTGGCTTCATTTCGTTTACATCATTAAAAGTCAGACTGCGGTCAACCGTTACATCTTCAATTCTGAAAGTTACATCATTAAATGCAATATCGGTGCTTGTTTGTGTTACTGCATACCGTTTAAAGCCTTTTTTATTCATGCTTGATGAAATGCTTGAAGATATGTTTTGTATATCCTCAACGGTGCAGGTAACGGCTTTAACGGTAAGCTCAAACACTCCAAGCCCTGTATTTTTGCATTTAATTTCAGGTAATCTTTCACCGTCTTTCAGGTGTAACGGATTGCCGTATTCATAGCAGTACAAGCCTTTTCTTACCAAGTATTTAATGCGTGCTTTATCGGGCATTTTTAAGTGCACGATAATTGCAGTAGCAATGAGAATTACTCCGATTGCAAGCAGGGTAATACTTGCTTTGTTTAACAAGCCTGCAAGCCTTTCTGCAATGCTTTTTAACTGTTCGTTGGTAAAAGGCATTTCGCAAATTAATAGTTTGAAAATTTCTGACACAGCCGATATTGAGAGGGTGCATATACCCGATACCGTTAGTTTAGTATCGGGCATAGCAAATCTTATAATCGGTGCGTCTTTGTTAAAATAACGCATTGATTATTATACCTTTCTTGGTTGCTGGGAAATAACCTGAATATCGTCGCATTTGAGTGACAGGTTGTTACGGTATTCGCCTGTAACTTTGCCGGTCACGTTAATAGGGTTGATTATAGCATTGAGCGGTATATCAATATCCTTTTTAACCTTGAATTTGAGCTTTTCAAATCGGTTAGAGATATTCAGCTTGTTTCCGTCTTCGTCTCGATAGTCAGTGTTATCTTCAATAATTGCAGCTTCAACCAGAGTACCGAGATGTTTGTTGGTATTGTAGTCCTTGTATTCATCACAAGCAGTACACATCAACTTTTTATCTTTGGCAAAGCCGATCCAATCAAAAGTCGAAAACATATTAACTTTCTTCAAAGGCATTGCTTTTCACCTCCTTTCGCAGTTTTTTATACATTCTTTTAAGCTGGCGACGAACTTTCTTTAGCTCTTTAATCTGTTGCTTTTTCTGTTCGTCAGTATAAGAATCAATATAAAAGTACAATTCTTCATATTTATGATGTAGCTTTCGTATTGATTTGGGGATATAGTTAATGCTTTTATGCGTTATATATCCCCATTCGTTGAAATAATAATTACGATTAATATCTGTAACTAATTCTTTATGTTGAGCTTTATAGTCTTTCTTC
This sequence comes from uncultured Clostridia bacterium, assembly GCA_945224895.1. Taxonomy (GTDB): domain Bacteria; phylum Bacillota; class Clostridia; order Oscillospirales; family Acutalibacteraceae; genus Eubacterium_R. The sequence continues at coordinate 1,398 of CALYNW010000151.1, read as the reverse complement.
ATAAAGTAACCTCCTATCATCAACATAGTTTTATAATTTAGTTTCAGACATTAGATGTTGCCGTTGATGAAATCATCATAGCTTTTGTTAGTTACGATAATTCCGTTTTCAAGGCGAACATCAATATCGTTGTCACTGCGATATGCAATGATTGTCATTAACAAACCGTTACTTGATTTGCTAATCTCACCGATTTTATTCATACTTTCCACCTCCTTTAACAAAGAATGGTCAAGGTTATTTCCTTTGACATCTTCATTATACTTAAATTTTCGCGACAAACAAACGACAAAGTATTGACGATGTCGCATAAATACGCTATAATAATAGACGACAAAAAAACTTTTGTCGCGAAAATATTAAATAGTAGGTGAAAAAAATGGCTAAAACAAAGGTAAATTTAAACAAAACACTTTATTCAACGTTTGAAATTTTAGAAGAAGCAAAAAAAATTTATCATATTAACACTAATGACGCTGATTCAAAGATGAGGAGACAAATTCAACGATTTATAAAGGATAAGAATTATTCTAATTATTCAAAAAACAGAAAAACCCTTATCAGTAGCGAAAATGTTTATAAGCTGTTACATGATGAGAAAATGATTAAATATTTCGGTAAAATCGGAAGCAAGAATTTTAATTATCAAACTAATGACGAATTACTCCATGACGAGAAATCAGAACTGAATTCTTTAAGGAACAACTTATTTGACAGTTGGGAAAAAGCAGGCTTAAGTCAAGAGGAAGGTTTAGTTATTGAAGCCGATAAAGTCACCAATAGAGAATACCTTAGAGCAGATGAGCTGATTTTCTTAAAAAGAAAGGGACTTACCCTTAAAAGTGATTTATCTGATGAAGAAGCTGAATTAATTCAACTATACAATGAAAATTTAGATAGATTTAATTACCAAGAAAAGCAGATAAAAGAAATGTTCAATAAAAAGAAATTAGAAATTATGATTACCGCCTTATTTGACAAAGAATTCGTTATTGATGAAGACAGACTATTAATGGATATTACAAACTATGTAAGGTGCGGTGAAAGCTCCTGCGGAAATGACGATCCAAGCGTAAGACGAAGCTATCTGCAATTACAAAATCCCAAATCATATTTTCACAAAAAGAAAAAAAATAACCCTAACAGAGCATAATGCTCAATGTTAAGGTTGGTTTCAAATTATCTCGGCAATTATGAATATAATTGCTTTGAGACAAAAAAAAAATAAAGGCTATCTTTGTTGATAGCCTTTATGTTATGCATTTTTGGTTGCACCGCAAGACGAACATTTATATCCTGTGGTAACGGTTTTTTCACCGACCTTGACCTGTTCTGTTCCTGTTGGTACTTGGACATAGTCGTAATAGTATTGGGAATCGTCTTCGCTTTATGTTTTAT
>CALYNW010000150.1 GCA_945224895.1 uncultured Clostridia bacterium | reverse complement strand
CCCATAAACAGGAACACATGCGGTAAGGTCCAGCTGATAACCTCATTAGTGCTAAGGGCAAGGAAAACCGGAATAAGAACCCAGACTATTCCGCCGATGATGCTTGAAATAAATCTTGCCGATGTGATAGCACGTGAACGGTCATTTGGATTGGGAGAAATTGCAGAGGAAAGTCCCCAAAACGGAATATCCCCTATCGTATAGAAAAATTCCCAAATGAAATATGTAACGCACATATATATAATTTTTGCAGTATTTCCTGCGTCCTGCATAAACTCCGCACCGCCGAATACGGCAACGGTTGCAATGCCTAAGGGAATGGGAACAAAGATTAAGTACGGACGAAGCTTACCGAAGCGTGTTCTTGTTCGGTCAACAATGCTTCCCATTAGCGGGTCATTAAGTGCGTCCCATATGCCCATAAAAAATATCATTGCCGTAACTGCCTTGGCAGGTATGCCAAAAACAGTTACATAGAAAAAGGTAAGCTGCATTCTGATAAGATTATAGCCTATTACCTGACCTCCGTTTGCAACACCGTACAAGGCGGTTTCACGAACACCCACATACCGTTTTTCTTTCTCTGTAATTAAAGAACTCATTAAAATCACAACCCCTTAATTTGATTTAACATTCAAATAATTTTATTTCCAGCCCTTGCTGTATTCCTTATTGTGTTCAATATATTCGTCCACCAGCTCACAGGCAAGTGAATAGGAATTAACAAGCGGATGAAGTGTAAGTGCCTGAATTGCAGATACCCTGTCCTTTTCCCTGATTGCTTTTGATGCAAGACGTTCATATATTTTAACACGGCGTATAAGCTCAAGATTCTGTTCGTCCACCTTGCCGATTTGATGCGGCTTACAGCCCTTTGCATCAACATCACACGTTATTTCAACAACATCGTCGGCTCGTAAGCCGTCAATGGAATTTTCATTAGGTACGCACATTATCATTGTGCCGGTTGTACCGCTTTGTGCGATTTCAATAAATTTAAGTGCAACACCTGCATAACCGCCGTCGTCCTCCTCATAAATATCAAAATGCCATGGGACAGTACGCTTGGCACCTGTTTCACTTGCCATATAACTGCCCTCACGCATACCGTACCATTTATTAAAGATTTTCATACAGCCCTCAAAATCATTTTCAATATCCATTTTTGAGAGCTCGGCAGTCATATTTTTATTAATATCTCTTATCTGCTCTCCCCTTGTCTGCTCTGCATTTAAGATATTTTCAACTGCTTTTTCTCTGTAGTAAAAATAGTAGAGATATTCGTTTAATACAGCACCTCTGTCTCTGAGAAGCTCCTTGCTGAAATAACGCATATCCGTTTTTGCATAAGCCTCGTCATTTTCGATAAGCTCAGGCATAATCTCTTTTCCGTTAAGAGTAATGCTTTTGAAATAGGAGAGGTGATTAAGACCGTAAACCTCACCTGTTATATTATCGGGGCTTTCGTTATACAGCAGTGCAAAGGAACGAAGCATACCCGACGGTGCATCACATATACCGTATGTAAAGTCATATCCCATATCACGCAGTGTCTGAGATACTACTCCTGCCGGATTAGTAAAATTAAACACCTTAACATTTCTCTTTGAATGTTTTTTTATCAGATCGCAATATTCGGCAAGAGCAGGAACACTTCTCATAGCAAAGGAGAAGCCTGCTGCGCCTGTTGTTTCCTGACCGAGAACACCCTAGTTAAGAGCAATACGCTCATCCTTGGCACGCATATCATCCTCGCCTACACGAATTGTTGTTATTACATAATCGGCATCGCTGATCGCTTTAACTGCATCTGTTGTGAGACTGAATTTCATTTCCGGGCAAAGGAGATTTGCCACATGCGAAGCCATACCGCCGTATATTTTTAATTTTTCCTCATTATTGTCCATAAAGCAAAGCTCGTCGATATTAAGCCTTTCAGCCTTTTGAGCAATGCTTTTAGCAAGAAACATTGAACGGACGCCGCCACCGCCGATTACTGTTATTTTCATATTTCCTTTTTCCTTCTGATACTTGAATTAAAAATTCTTTACAAACTCTCTAAAAACAGTATAATATTTTTTCAATTCAAAAGCAATATTTTAAATTATCGTTCGAAATATAAAAAATTGCTCAGTTGTATAATAGACAAAACAGATATAAAATTTCATTATTTTTTCAAAAAACACTTTACAAACGGAAAATATCAGTTTATTATTATAATGGATAAATAGAATGTGACAATTTTTCAAAAAACACTATACTAAAGTTAAGTTATTAGGGGTGGCTCTATGAAAACAACGAAAAAGCTATTATCTCTATTTTTATCATTGGTTTTAGTTATTTCAACCTTTGGAATAGTAAATGTTAATGCAGCAACCGGTGATACAAGATATTCAAAGAAGTATCTGCAAAACGGCGGATTTGAGGAAAATGCAAACAGTTATAGTTGGCGAACAGACCATTATGTTCAGCCTGCTAAAAACACTGTACCTTATTGGGATACAACCGCTTACGGCAACTCCGGCACAAACGGTATGTTTGAATTTTTTAAAGCCGGTGCTGCTCATTTTAATCAATCAAGCACAAATAAGGTGGTAGCCGAGGGAACTATTGCCGCCGAGCTTAATGCCGACGAGGTAAGCACAATTTATCAAAGAATTGAGACCGTTTCGGGTTCAACCTATACTTGGGGACTTGATCACAGAGGAAGAGATACAACCGATACAATGGTTCTTTTCATCGGTCCGGAGCAATACGCCGACGACGGCACAACTGCTATTGACCCGTCAAAGCCTTCAAAAACAGGTCAGGACCAGTTTGTTAAAATGACAGAATGGCTGAAAACACAATACGGCGTTTCATATCCCGCAATCGGCTGTTCGCAAAAATACACAGTTTATTCAAAGCCCTTTGCTGAAAATGGTGCCTTCCAAAACGAATCAACAAACGCAAATGAAAATTTCTCAATGACTCCTACAGACGAATGTACTGAGGAATGGAGCTTATGGGTTATTTCTTCCTCAAATAACAACACTAGCAAGGATGAAACCGTCGCAGTCAACGGTTGGTCGAAATACGGAACTAACTGCTACAACGAGAGCGAGGATTCCTTCAACGATGTAATCAATGGCGAAGCCTGCAAATTGGGATATGACTGTACATATACAGTACCAAAGGGACAGACAAAAACACTCTTTGCATTCTGTTCATTCACCGTAACACCGAACAGAAAAAGCGGTAATAGCTATGTTTATGACGCAACCTTCGGTAACCTCCTTGATGATATTCAGTTTAAACTTTATCAACCGATTTCAACAACTATTACCGACGGTGGTTCAGGCGGTGTAGAAGCAGGAAATGCAACAATCACCAGCGACATTCAAAACGGTAATTTGTTCTTCAATACCGTATTAGACGGCGAATTATGCACAATACGCACAACAAGACTTGACGAAACGGATACATATGAATTTCAGGGTGCTTATGTTACCGTATACGCTGATGACGGAACTCCTGTCACAAAATATGTTTCAATATACGACGGTGATATATCAAGGCTTACTAAGGAGGAAAAATTAGAGCTTTCAAAGAATTACTTTTTAGTTGACGGCACAACAACCGAAGGAGAAGAGGGCACAACCAAAACATGGGATTATTACTTTAATGTTTCGGTAGAATCACCTATTAACATTCATTTGATTTATTCAAAAGCGCCTTTTGTTTTGTATGACTCAAACGGCGGTGAGCCTTATAAATTCGGAAACGATAATCTTATCGGCGGAAATATGATTGGCTTCAGCAACGGTTATCAATCTATCGCGGGCGTTGATACAACCGACTATTACAAAGACTGTGTAGTAGAAAAAACCACAGACGATCAAGGTAATCTGTACTTAATAACAAAGGAACCCGGATTGTATAAATCACACGCCGCTTTGACAAATGAACGCTGGCAGACAAATGTAT
>CALYNW010000149.1 GCA_945224895.1 uncultured Clostridia bacterium | reverse complement strand
TCTACACGCGTAAGATCGTCGGCAGCGTCAGATGTGTATAAGAGACAGTTACCGCCCTGACTGAGTGCCAAAAGCTGATGACCGAGACAGATTGCAAAAATCGGCTTTTTACCCACAAGCTTTTTAAGCTCCTCAATAGCCTTTGTATTTTCCTCAGGGTCACCGGGACCGTTTGAAAGCATAATTCCGTCAGGATCGAGAGATAAAATATCCTCTGACTTTGTGTCATAGGGAACTACTGCAACATTACAGCCTCGCTTATTAAGCTCTCTGACAATATTTTTCTTTGTGCCGTAGTCAATGAGAACAACATTAAATTTATGCTCATCAGATGCACTCATTACAGGCTTAACGGATGATACGGATTTAACCGCATCTGTAATTTTATAGGCCTTTATTTTTTCAAGGTCGGCATTTTTCGGATTAGAGGTTATAAGCGCATTCATTACACCTGATTCTCTAATAATCTTTGTAATTTCTCTTGTATCAACATCGTAAACACCTACAATATTGTTCTCTTTAAGATAATCCTCAAGAGTTTTATCACATCTGAAATTTGAGGGAGCATCGCAGTATTCACGGACAACATAAGCGCTGACAGCAGATTTTTCGCTTTCCTTATCCTTGTCAATAAAGCCGTAGTTTCCTATAAGGGGAAAGGTCTGCATAACAATCTGACCGTAGTAGCTTGGGTCGGTAAGGGTTTCAACGTAACCGCCCATACCCGTTGTAAATACAAGCTCGCCTAAAACCTCGCCTGTTGCGCCGAAGCCTTTACCCTCGAATATATCACCGTTTGCAAGACATATGTAAATCTTATTATCTTCCATAGTAATTAACCTAACAATTTAACTAAAACTGCCTTTTGAGCGTGGAGTCTGTTTTCAGCCTCGTCAAAAATTTCGTCTGCATGAGCCTCAAATACCTTTGCGGTAATTTCTTCCTCTCTGTGAGCAGGGAGACAATGAAGCACCATAGCGTCAGCCTTGGCAACTGCCATAACCTCATCATTAATTTGGAAATCCTTAAATACCTTTTCTCTTTCAGCCTTTTCCTCCTCCTGACCCATTGAAGCCCAAACGTCTGTGTAAAGAACATCAGCATCCTTTGCACATTCAAGAATGTCATTACTGCACATAAAGTCGCCGTTTTCCTGAGCCCACTTCATAATTTCAGCGTCAGGCTTGTAGTCATTAGGGCAGGCAATAGCACAGCTCCTACCCATTTTGATTGCGCCTACAATAAGACTGTTTGCCATATTGTTGCCGTCGCCGATAAAGCAGAATTTAAGACCGTCAAAGCTCTTTTTGTATTCACGGATAGTCATAAGGTCTGCAAGCACCTGACAGGGATGGCAGTAGTCGGTAAGACCGTTAATGATCGGAATTGAGCCGTACTCAGCCAAATCCTCAACCTCCTTTTGCTCAAAGGTTCTAATCATAATTCCGTCAAGGTAACGTGAAAGCACTCTTGCAGTATCCTGAACAGGCTCGCCCCTGCCAATCTGCAAATCTCTGTTAGAAAGGAAAAGCGCCTGACCGCCAAGCTGATACATACCTGTTTCAAAGCTGACACGTGTTCTTGTGGAGCTTTTCTGAAAAATCATACCGAGAGTTTTTCCCTCAAGATAATGATGCTTAATGCCGTGCTTAGTCTCATATTTTAGCTGGTCGGCAAGGTTTAAGATGTCTAAAATATCGTGATGTGATAAGTCCTGTAATTTAAGTAAATGCTTCATTTTTCAATTACCTCTTTCAAAATATTTAGTCCCTCGTCAAGCTCTGCCTTGCTGATGTTAAGAGCCGGAAGAAGTCTGATTTTTGATTTTGCGGTTAAAACGAGAAGTCCTTTCTCCAGACATTCGTTAGCAACCTCTTTTGCGTCCTTTTCTATTTCAATACCAAGCATAAGTCCCATACCCGAAATTGATTTAACGCCCTTGACGTTATTTAAGAAATTAATTATGTATTTGCTTTTTTCTCTAACGCTTAAGAGAAAGGCATCGTCAATTCTTGAAACTATTGAGCAGGCACCGGCGGCACAAATGGGATTACCTCCGAAGGTTGAACCGTGAGTTCCCGGAGTTACAACGTCGTTTACCTTTTCACCGAAAAGAACGGCACCCATAGGCAGTCCACCTGCAATACCCTTTGCAGTAGAAACAATGTCGGGTGTTATGTCAAAATTCTCATAGGCAAAGTATCGACCTGTTCTGCCGTTTCCTGTCTGTACCTCATCAACTACCATCAAGATATCCTTTTCCTTTGATATCCTTTCAATAGCCTTTACAAAGTCGTAATCAAGATTGTTTACTCCGCCTTCACCCTGAACGCACTCAAACATAATTGCACATACATCATCTGTTACCATTTCTTTAAGTGCATCAATATCATTTGCAGGGCAATACTTAAATCCCTCAGTAAATGGTCCGAAAATTTTATGAAAGCTGTCTTGACCTGTTGCGGCAAGGGTGGTTATTGTTCTTCCGTGAAATGAATTAACAAGTGTAATTATTGTGCTTCTGTATTCTCCGTATTTGTCAAAGGAGTATTTTCTTGCGAATTTTATTGCACCCTCGTTTGCCTCTGCACCGCTGTTAGAAAAGAAAACCTTTTTCATTCCCGTTTTGTCGCAAAGGAGCTTTGCAAGCTTAGCGCAGGGCTCTGTATAATAAAGATTGCTGACGTGCTGAACCTTGTCAAGCTGACCTATAACAGCCTTTTTCCATTCATCGTCGCAAATTCCGAAAGCCGTCACGCCTATTCCTGAGCCGAAGTCTATGTATTTCTTTCCGTTTTCATCATAAAGGGTTGATCCCTTGCCCTCGTTCAGAGTTACGTCAAACCTGCCGTAGGCGTGGGCAATGTATTCATTATCAAGTTCTTTTGTATTCATTAGTCTATACCTCTATCTGCTTCTAAACATAGTTCCCATACCTTCATCTGTAAGAAGCTCCATAAGAATTGAATGGGGAACACGTCCATCAATAATAAACGCTTTCTTTACACCCTCACGAAGAGCCTGTGTCATTGAATCTATCTTCGGTATCATACCACCGCTGATTATTCCCTCGGCAATAAGTGCCGGAGTGTCTGAAATGTATACTCTGTGAATTAAGGTTGAGTCGTCGTCCTTATCCCTTAAAAGACCTACTATGTCTGTCATAGATACAAGAGCCTCTGCCTTTAATGCACCGGCAACAGCGGCGGCGGCAGTATCTGCGTTAATGTTATAGCAGTTGCCCTTTTCATCATATCCTATAGTGGAGATTACGGGGATAAAGCTGTGCTCGAGAGCCTCCTTAACAACATCCATATTGACCTCGGTAATTTCTCCTACATAGCCGTGTGTATCGTCAAGAGGTCTGCATTTGAGCATATTTCCGTCCATACCGGAAAGACCGATAGCGTGACCGCCCATATTACCGATTTGACAAACTAAATCCTTGTTTACTTTTCCTGAAAGGACCATCTGAACAACATCAACTGTTTCTCTGTCGGTAACACGTAGACCATCTACAAATTTGCTTTCAACCTGCATTTTTTCAAGTGTTTTGTTAATTGCAGGACCGCCTCCGTGAACAAGAACGATTCTTATTCCTATTGTTGAAAGAAGAACTAAGTCACGCATAACAGCCTCTTTTAATTCTTCGTTAATCATAGCGTTACCGCCGTATTTTACAACAACAATTTTCTTTCTGTATTTCTGAATGTGAGGCAGAGCATGAGCAAGTATCTCCGCCTTTGTTTGATTATCAATATTCATAGCTTTTCTCCATAGTTCTATATTAAATTCGGCTTTATCGATATGTTACTGCAACAAACTATCGTAGGGGCTTGCAGTGCAAGCCCGTTATAAGCAGTTGCTTCATTCAACAACACCCCTACAAATACTAATTTATCAAGTTCTGTAATCACCGTTAATCTTTATATAATCATATGTAAGGTCACAGCCCCAAGCGGTTGCGTCATTATCACCTTGATTG
>CALYNW010000148.1 GCA_945224895.1 uncultured Clostridia bacterium | reverse complement strand
TACACGCGTAAGATCGTCGGCAGCGTCAGATGTGTATAAGAGACAGATATAGTAGTTAAGGAGCAGATTATAAACACCGTCACATCATTGTTTAACATATCAACAAACAGAGTTTCTGTTTCAAAAATTAAAGAATAAAAGGTGATTTTATGAGTAAAAATAACAAAAAAGAAAAGAATGCAAAGCCTGTGCTTACTGAGGAAGAATTAAAGAAGAAAAATTCACGCAAAACAAAAGCGGCTATTTCCTGCTTTATACTACTTCTCGGAGTAGGTGTTGCAGGAAACTGGTACTGGGAAAACAGCGATTTGTCAACTAAGGTCAGCACTATATCCAGTGACAGTGAGAAACTTCTCGTCGAGGCTACATATGGTGATGCCACTACGGAATCCACAACAGAAAACAGCTATTTCTCCGACGCAAGAGTTGAAAGACAATCTGCAAGAGATGAAAGCCTTGAAAAGCTGCAAAAAATAATTGATTCATCAAAGGAAAGCGACAGCGCACACAAAAAGGCGGCTGAAAAGATAGCATCTATTTCCGATATGATTTCAATAGAGAATAAAATTGAAACTCTTGTTAAGGCTAAGGGTGTAAACAACTGTCTTGCTGTTATCAATGAGAATGGAACAAAGGTAGATATTATTGTTGATGTAGAAGAGTTAAATGACACAGTAATTCTTCAGATAAAAGAGATTGCAACAGCTCAGCTGGGTTGTACATATGAAAATGTTACGATCATTCAATCGAACTGATAAAATTAACATGCAGTTCATATAAATATCTTGTATATTTATTCACATTGTGTTATAATGAGTGCATTAAGGAGGCAATAATATGGAAATATCCGCAAAAAGCTCAATGGGTGAGCTTGTTATTTCGGAAGAGGTTTTATCTTCCATTGCCGTAAATGCAGCAAAAGATGTTGACGGTGTCTCTTCCTTCTACAGTAAGCCTGTTGACGTTGTTAACACAATTAAGCAGGGTAGCTTAAAGGTTATGAGTCCTGTTAGGATAATGCAGGACGGAGATAATATCAGTATCAGCATTTATATTAACATTGCACCGGGCAAGAAGTTTAGGACTGTTGCTTCTGAGGTTCAGACTGCCGTAAAGGAATCTGTCCAGAATATGACAGGAAAGCTTGTTACTAAGGTAAATGTTATTGTTGCCGGAATTGATTTTGATGAGCCTAAGAGCTCAAATGAACCTTGTGAAACTGAAGAGTAGCAAAATTCGCCGGCAATAGATGTATTGTCGGCTTTTATTATTTTACAAAATTTATTTGGAGAGCAATATGAAAAGAAGTGAAATGAGAGAGCAGGCATTTTTTCTCGCATTTGAAAATTTGTTTGATAACGGAGAAAATATAGACGAGCTTATGGAGCTTTACTCTGAAAATGTCTGTGAGCTGTCAGACTATGCAAAATCTGTATTTAAAGGCATTTCGGAAAATAAAGAGGAGCTTAACAGCACTATAAATACATATTCTAAGAGCTGGAAGGCATCAAGATTACCAAAGGTTTCATTGGCAATTCTATACGTTGCTTTATATGAGATATGCTATGTTGACGAAGTACCTGACAGTGTAGCCATTAACGAGGCTGTGGAGCTTGCAAAAAAATATGCCGCCTCTGAGGATGCATCTTTTATTAACGGCATTCTCGGTGCAGTTGCAAGAGGCAGAAAATGATGTATCTCGGAATTGATACAAGCAATTACACTACGTCAGTCGCTTTGTTTGACGGTTCCAATGTGATTCAGAAAAAGAAATTACTTACTGTTAAAAAAGGCGAAAAAGGCTTAAGACAGAGTGAGGCTTTGTTTCAGCATACTGTTAATCTTCCTGAACTCATTGAGAAAATAGATTTTAGCGGCAAATTAGATGCAGTAGGCGTAAGCTACAGACCGAGAAGCATTGACGGCAGCTATATGCCTTGCTTTCTTGCGGGAGTAAATGCGGCAACTGCAGTATCTAAGTTTACAAGTACACCGCTTTATAAAACCTCACATCAGGCAGGTCACGTTTTAGCCGCCCTTTATTCAGTAGATAAGTTACATTTAATAAATGAGAATTTTATCGCCTTTCATGTCAGTGGAGGAACAACGGAAGCATTGCTTGTAGAGCCTGACAAAGAAGAAATAATTAAAGCAAGACTAATAGGTCAAAGCACTGACTTAAAAGCTGGACAGGCTGTTGACAGAGTAGGAGTTATGCTCGGACTGGATTTTCCCTGTGGTAAAGAGCTTGACCTTATTTCTCAAAAATCAGATATTGAATTTAAAATTAAGCCTTCTATTAAAGGGACCGACTGCTCACTTTCAGGCGTTGAAAATAAGGCCGAAAAAATGTACAGGGACGGCTTTTCCAAGGAAGATATTGCGAAGTTTGTTTTGATATATATTTATGAATCACTTTCAGCAATGACCGAAAATATTTTTGATATTTACGGAAAAATGCCTGTAGTCTTTGCCGGCGGTGTAATGTCAAATACCCTTATTAGAACAAGACTTAAAGAAAAATTTTCAGCATATTTTGCTGAGCCTGAATTTAGCTGTGATAATGCCGCAGGCGTTGCGATATATGCTTATTTGAAAGAAAATATTTTATGAATGTAATTACCGTATCACAAGTAAATACGTATATAAAAGCTCTACTTGATGAAAGCCAACCGCTGAAAAATATTTTTGTGGTAGGAGAGATAAGCAACTTTCTCCATTATTTCAGAAGCGGTCATATGTACTTTACGCTTAAGGATGAAAAATCTCAGCTTAAGGCTGTAATGTTTTGTTCCTTCGCAGAAAGGCTCAGATTTAAGCCTGAGGACGGTATGAGGGTAATATGCAGAGGCAGAATTTCGGCATATGAAAAGGACGGAGTTTACCAGCTTTACGTTGAGGATATGCAGCCTGACGGGATAGGTGCCCTTAATCTTGCCTATGAACAGCTTAAGGATAAGCTGTCTAAAGAGGGCTTGTTTGACGAACAATATAAAAAGCCGATCCCGAAATATCCTAAAAAAATCGGCGTTGCTACATCTGATATGGGTGCCGCAGTTGAGGATATTAAGAATATCACAAAAAGAAGATATCCTGTTTGTGAGCTTGTTATTGTTCCAACTCAGGTTCAGGGAATGCAGGCGGCTCCGGACGTAGTTAAGTCACTTAAAATTCTTGACATTATAGAAGACATTGATTTAATAATTGTCGGCAGGGGCGGTGGCTCGATAGAGGATATTTGGGCATTCAATACCGAGGAGGTAGCAAGAGCTGTTTTTGAATGTAAAAAGCCTGTAATTTCAGCAGTAGGTCACGAAACTGATTTTACAATTTGTGATTTTGTTGCAGATTTGCGTGCACCGACACCAAGTGCGGCGGCAGAGCTTGCTGTACCTGATATGAATGTCATATTTGATTTTCTTGAAAATATGGATAAAACGCTCAATTCAATGCTAAAGCAGAGAATTGAAAAAGAATATCAAAGGCTTGATATTATTCAATCGGTGATTTTTACCGAACCTTCTAAAATACTTGACGACAGGAAAAATTCTATTGAATCTGTTTATGACAGACTGCAATCTGTATTTTCTGCTAATATTAAAAATAAATTGAATGATTTATCTTCAGTTGTGGAAAAGCTTAATGCTTTAAGTCCTCTTGCAACTATTGCAAGAGGATACTGTGTTGCAGATAAAGACGGCGTTATTGTAAAAAAAGCAAGTCAACTGAAAAATGATGATAAAATCACTCTTACTTTTTCAGACGGTAATGTTGAATGCCGTGTTTCTGAATAACGAAAGGAGCTTTTATGGAAAAAGAAATGACATACGAAAAGGCTATGAGCCGTCTTGAAGAAATTGTTTCATTGCTTGAAAAAAGCGAAATTTCCCTTGATGAGAGTATGAAGCTTTTTGAAGAAGGAACAAAGCTGACTGCTCTTTGCCTGTCTCTTATACACATCTCCGAGCCCACGAGACTAGGCAAGATCTCGTATG
>CALYNW010000147.1 GCA_945224895.1 uncultured Clostridia bacterium | reverse complement strand
ATATAAATGCCTGTTTCCTTAATTCTGCTGTCATTTTCCAAAGAGCTTAATTGCTCCTGCGTGATGTTAAAAAATCTTGCGTGGCTGTCACCGTCGCTGATAATCGTCATCTCACCTAAAAGATTAAGAAATGATGCCATTGCAACGAATACTGCGGTAATCATTGCAACTGAAACGCAGATGCCGAGTGTGGTAATAACTGTTCTGCTTTTGTTTTCTTTAAGGTGACGCAGGGTTAATTTATTTACAATGTTCAACCCATACTCACCTCATCTCTCGTGATTTTTCCGTCCTCAATAGATATAATTCTGTCTGCGGACATTGCGATTTTTTCATCGTGAGTAATGATGATAACTGTCTGCTTGAACTCTTTATTGAAATGCCTTAAAAGAGCAACAATCTCTCGGCTGTTTTCGCTGTCAAGATTACCTGTGGGCTCGTCTGCAAGCATCAGGGCAGGGTTGTTGATTAATGCTCTGCCGATTGAAACCCTCTGCTGTTGACCGCCTGAAAGCTGGTTTGGCAGATGATTAAGCCTTTGTGAAAGTCCAAGCCTTTCAACAAGATTTTGGATAATCTTCTTATCGGGCTTTCTGCCGTCAAGAAGAAGGGGAAGTGTAAGGTTTTCCTCAACAGTCAAAATGGGAATAAGGTTATAGAACTGATAAATAAGACCTATCTGTCTGCGTCTGAAAACAGCAAGTGCCGTTTCGTCAAGCGTGGAAATATCAGTATCATTTATAATTACCTGTCCGCTTGTTGGAACGTCAACACCGCCTAAGATGTGCAAAAGAGTTGATTTGCCCGAGCCTGACGGTCCGATAATAGCCACGAATTCTCCCTGCTCAACAGAGAAGGAAACATTGTCAAGCGCTTTAACAAGAGTGTCGCCCTTGCCGTATGTTTTTGATAAATTTTTTACCTCAAGAATTTTCATATTGTTATCTCCTTTCGTGTCTATATCGTATAATTTCAAACTTACACTACCGTGACAGGAATATTACAGTTTAGTAATATTCGGTCAGACTATATATTTATAAAATCTCATTTCAAATTCCGTACCTATGTTTTCCTGACTTTTAATAAGAATTGTTCCCTTTTCCTTTTCCATAACCGCCTTTGCAAGAGCAAGCCCTATACCTACGCTGTCATCTGAAGAATTTTTGCCGTGATAAAATCTTTCAAAAATATGGGGCAAATCCTCCTTTGCAATACCGCAACCGTTATCCTTGATAAAAATAGAATCATATATATTCGTGCTTTGGGTGGAGATTGTTATTTCTCCGCCCTTTTCCGTATGCTCGATGCAGTTTTTTATTACGTTTGAAGCAGCTTCGACAGTCCAGTTTTTATCACCCTTAAGGGTGAAATTCTCCGAAAGGTTATTCAGCGTTATGCCCTTAAGCTCCATCATAACAAGGAATGGCTTTGTGCTGTCGCTTATAACATCTCTTGCAGATATATCCTCAATTTTAAAATCAGCCGTTCCTGCATCAAGCTTTGAAAGCTTCAGCAGATTGGTAATAAGCCATTTCATTTTTTCAAGCTGATTTTCGATTATTGAAACAAATTCCTTCTGCTTGTCCCTGCTGACGTCATTTTTTATTAAATCGGTCATAACCATCATAGATGTAAGGGGAGTTTTAAGCTGATGTGAAATATCGGCAAGGGAGTCAGAAAGGTATCGTCTTTCCTTAGTAAGCAGTTCGTTCTGCGACCTTAAAAGAACTATAACCTTGTATAAATTGTTTTTCAGTATAGAAAGCTCTCCCTCGGCATTGCTGTCAATGTCAAGGTCAAAATTTCCTGTACATACAATGGAAAGATAGTTGTTAAGCTCATTAATTTCCTTGTACCTTTTAAATGTAAAAAAGCAAAATAACGCTGCCTGCAAAACGCCTGATATAAGGCAGATAACAGCACATACAGGCTTTATGAACAGGCAGACAACAGTGCCCACCAAGGTCAGTACCACACCTGAAAATATTATTTTTTTAGCATCACTGTTAATCATTTTCAATCACATATCCCATACCTCTGACTGTTTTTATGAAAACAGGCTTGGCAGGGTCCTCCTCAATTTTATCTCTCAGCCTTTTGATATAAACCGTCAGAGTATTATCCTCAACAAAATCTCCTTCAATGTCCCAAATATTTTCGAGAAGCTGGTTTCTCGAAAGAACAATGCCTCTGTTATTAAGCAGAATAAGCAAGAGCCTGTATTCCATAGCGGTCAGTATTATTTCTTCACCGTTCTTGTAAACCTTTGCCTCGTTTGTATTGACAGTTAGATTTTTGATTTTGATAATACCGTCGGCAGAGTCCTTGCTGTATCTTCTTAGGACACTCTTTATTCTCACCAAAAGCTCCTTAACCCTGAAGGGCTTAGAAATATAATCGTCTGCACCAAGCTCAAAGCCCATAACCACATTGACCTCATCATCAAATGCCGTAAGAAAAATTACGGGTAAATCGCCCTGTTCTTTAATTTTTTTGCAAACGTCATATCCGCTTCCGTCAGGCAGGGTTAAATCAAGAATATAAAGTGAAAAGGCTTTTTCACCAATAATCTCATAGGCTTCCTTAACAGTCCTTGCAAGAGTGACCGAGTAGCCCTCATTTTCAAGGGAGTACGTAATGCCGATACCGATAGCGTTATCGTCCTCTAAAACAAAAATATCCATAATATCACCGATACTATAATACCATATATTTAAATACCTTTCTATTACAATATTGTAATTATATAAATTTGACCAACCTGCTTAATTATGATATAATTATTGTCAAATTTTGCGGGAGGTTGTCGAATGAAGAAAATTATTTCAATATTTTTATCTGTAACAATACTGTTCTCCTGCCTTTTTTCCGTAAGCACCTGCTATGCCGAGGACAAGCTCCACGTTGAAAATGCCCTGCTTCAGCTTGAAGCTCAGACAGGCTATATCCCCGGTCAGACCTCATCTGTTACATATAACTGCTTTGGCTTTGTCAGTGACATATGCGAGAAGCTTTACGGCGTATCATATTACTATGAACAGCAGGACGGCAACTATAAATTCAGGCATACCTCAAACTACTATACCGTTTCAGAGGCGATAATGCCCTATACGTCAGATGCTAATGTGAGAAAAAGCTATGCGTCACAGCTTTGCGACTGGCTGAAATCCAACGTCGCTGTAGGCGATATACTTCAGTATGGCAGTGCTGACCCCTCATACAGTAAAAAGCATACTGTTTTAATCCAGCATATTGACGATGAAAAAATACAGTTTATCCATTCAAATTACGAAACAGGCAACATTCCTGCGTCTGCCTGCAGAGTTGATACCATTTATTGGAATAGCTTTATTTCAAATCCTATGGCAAATCAGTATGATTCAAACGGAAATATTGTTTCCCTTAACTACCTTTTCGGCTCTAATATGAAGCTTACTAAGGGTATGGGGCTTTCTATCAACAGATATTCATTTCTTGAAACGAAATATTATCTTGATACTTTTTCAAGGTATACGCCTACCATAACTAAAACCGAAAGAATGAGCTGCTCCTCAATAAAGGTATACTGGAAGCCTATTGACGGTGTAGCTGCGTACAGTCTTGAGTACAGAAGACAGGATTGTCCCGACTGGACTGTTGCCTCTTATTCAATAGCAACAACTGATTATACCGTTAAAAATCTTGAGATTGGCAGTACATATTGCTTTAGACTCAGGGCATTTGCTGAGGGCGTATGGAAGGATTATTCCGCCGAGGCGGTTAAATCCGCATTACCGCCTAAGCCGTCAAATATTACTGTCACTCAGTCAAGCGAAGGAATTAATATCACTTGGGCTACAAGAAAGGATATTTCCGGCTGTATTATTTACAGAAGTGACAGTAAAAACGGAGTGTATTATCCCATTGCAACAATAACGGATATCAGTCAGACGGGCTATGTTGCTACTGCCATATCCTGCAATCCCGAGTATTTTTACAAAATACAGAGATTTGTT
>CALYNW010000146.1 GCA_945224895.1 uncultured Clostridia bacterium | reverse complement strand
TATACAATATGGATTACATCCTCAAGCTTCATACCTCTTGAAGCCTTAAATATTACTGCGTCGCCTGCCCTTGCAAGCTCTGTCAGCTTATCTGCAAGCTCTTCTTTAGTATCAAAATGGAATACGTTTTCAAGTCCGTTTTCCCTTGCACCCTGAGAAATCAGTTCTCCCATTTCTCCAAAGGTAAGCAAAACGTCAATGTTGTTATCTGCCGCCATTTTGCCCACATCTAAATGTGCCTGCCTTGAATAATCACCAAGCTCCAGCATATCGGCAAGAACGGCTATTTTTTTATTTGCATTTGTGTCCGCAAGGGTTTTTAGCGCCGCCCTCATTGAATCGGGGCTTGCATTGTAGCAATCCTCAATAGAGGTTATGCCTGAAACATTTACCGTTTTTTGCCTCATTCCCTCGGGAATATATTTTGACAATGCCTCTGCCGCCATTTCAGGCTCAATGTCAAGAAAATATCCAACTGCAAAGGCTGACAAAGCGTTATACACATTATGGATACCGATTGTAGGTATCGTTATTTTTTGACTATTTCCAAAGTAATTGACGGTAAATTCCGTTTTACCGTTTTCTTCCTTAATGTCAGTACCTTTAAAATCGCAGTCATTTTCAATGCCGTAGAATACAGTGTTATATTCTTCTGCCTTAACTGTGCTTAAAAGGTCGTTGTCACCGTTTAAAATCAGCGGTGCACCCTTTTCAAGTCCCTCAAGTATCTCTAACTTTGCTTTAAGTATTCCCTCTCTTGAGCCGAGATTTTCAATATGCGAAACACCTATGTTAGTTATAAGTGCCACAGTAGGCTTTGCCGCTTTTGTAAGCCTGCTTATTTCGCCAAAATGGTTCATTCCCATTTCAATAACTGCCGCCTGTGTTTTACTGTCAATTTGAAACAGCATTTGGGGAAGCCCTATTTCGTTATTGAGATTACCTAAGGTCTTAATGGCGTTATATTTTGAATTAACTACAAGATAGGTAAATTCCTTTGTTGTGGTTTTTCCTACCGAGCCTGTAAGACCTACAACGGGAATATCGAATTTACTTCTGTAATAGCCTGACAGAGTTAAAAGGGCTGATGATGTATTTTCAACCCTTACAAAGCAACCGTCGATTTCAACATCACTGTGTATCATTACTGCATTTGCACCTAAATCGAGCGCCTGCTGTGCAAACTGATGGGCGTCAAATCGTTCACCCTTTATGCAGATAAAAAGACAGCCCCTTGTTATTTTTCTTGTATCAATACATACGCCTGTAATTTCACAATCGGTATTAAATGCTCCATTGCAGGCTCTTGCAATTTCACTTAATTTCAGCTTTTCCATAATCAGTCAAGTGTAGCAAGCACTTCGGCAACTACTTCTCTTTCATCAAAATGTATTGTACCTGTTGGTAAAATCTGGTAGGTTTCGTGTCCTTTTCCCGCGAGAAGAATTATATCGTCCTTTTTCGCATTTTTTATTGCGTAGGCTATTGCTTCCCTTCTGTTTTCAACAACTACGTAAGGAGTATTAATGCCCTCCATACCAACAAGAATATCTTTAATTATTTCAGAGGGATTTTCAGATCTTGGATTATCGGAGGTAACTATACAGAAATCAGAAAGCTCTGCCGCAATCTTGCCCATTTTAGGTCTTTTTGTTTTATCTCTGTCACCGCCGCATCCGAAAAGAGTAACTACTCTTCCCTTTGCGATTTCCTTAAGAGATGCGATTATATTCTCAAGACCGTCGGGAGAATGAGCATAGTCGATTATAATTGTAAAATCTCTTTCTGTGGGCACAACCTCAATTCTGCCCTTAACGCCCTTTGATTTACTGATTGACTCAAGCACGGTGTCAAAATCAATACCAAGTGCCAAAGCACAGGTGCAGGCACAAAGAGAATTATATACCGAAAATCTGCCCGGAATAGGACAATTACATCTGCCGATTGTATCGCCCACAATCTCATATTCAACGCCGTTAGATTTAAACTGAACATTCTTTGCTACATAGTCAGCATCATTTGTATTTACCGCATAGGTTACAAGCTTATCAAATTTAAGCCCTTCAACAATTTTAAGCCCATGTTCATCGTCAGCATTTGTTACTGCAATGTCGCAGCTTTCAAAAAGACGTCTCTTTGCATTAAAATAGTTTTCCCAGGTTTTATGATAATCAAGGTGATCCTGAGTAAGATTTGTGAAAGCACCTAATGTAAATCTGATACCGCTTACTCTGCCCTGTGCAAGTGCCTGAGAGGAAACCTCCATAACGCAGTATTCACATCCGGCATCCACCATCATTGCAAATAATTTTTGAAGCTCATAAGGGTCGGGGGTTGTGTACTTTGCAGGGTAAACCTCATCACAAATCATATTTTGAACCGTTCCGATAAGTCCTACCCTTTTACCGCAATTTTCAAGAATTTGCTTTATAAGAAAGGTTGTTGTTGTCTTTCCGTTTGTACCTGTAAGACCGATTATCTTAAGCTTATCGGCAGGGTTTGAAAAGAAATTAGCGCAAATCGGTGAATATACCTCTCTTGAATTATCAACAAGTATCTGACCGTCAATTCCCAAATCTCTTTCAACAACAACGCCTGCGGCACCCTTTTCCATCATTTCCTTTGCTACGCTGTGTCCGTCAAAGGCGGCACCCTTAACGCATACAAAAAGTGAGCCTTCCTTTACGAGCCTTGAGTCCTGCGTTACATCAATAACCTCCCTGTCCTCAAAGCTGTTTTTTACATCAATTCCCTTTAAAATCTGTGAAAGCTTCATATCATAACCCCGTTTATAATTTATCAGTCAAGAACCGACTGTGTATTTTTGAAGGTGACTGTTATTACAGTTCCTTTTTCTACCTTTGTTTCCTTTTCTTCACTTTGTCTGAATGCTACAACAGTACCGCTTGACATATTATTACCGCTGATTTCTATGTTAAGGTCATTCATTCTTGCAAGGTCCTTTGCTTCGTTTACCGTCAATCCCGTAAAATCGGGAACGGTGCTTATTTGCTTTTCGCCCTCTTCGGTATAAACAAATACCGTACCGCCGTTTGGAACAGTACCGGCTCCTGTGGGACACTGCCTTACTATCTTGTCGCCGTTTCCGAATACATAGCAGTTAAGTCCGTTTTCCTTAAGCTCTGTTTTTCCGTCTTCAACAGACTTTCCTACGACGTTAGGTGTATACTTTGAAAGGTTTTTCATTTCGTCCTCGTCATATTTCGGCTCAATTCCGAGAACATTCATTGCCTCCTCAACTACCTGAGCCGCTATGGGTGCACAAAGAGCACCGCCGCCTAAATCCTGATTAGGCTCGTCAACAATAATGAGCATTGCTATTTCGGGATTATCCGACGGTGCGATTGCTCCGAAGGATACGATATACTTATCTCCCTCGCCCTCTTTTGATTCACCAAGCTTAGTTGATGTACCTGTCTTACCGCCTACGCTGTAGCCTGCAACGTAACCGTTTTTACCTGTACCGTTATCAACAACCGATTTCATCATCTGTCTTACAGTTGCAGAGGTTTCGCTACTTATAACCTGTCTTTTAACTGTGGTTTCTGTTTTCTCAACAGTTTTACCGCTACTGTCAACAATGCTTGACACAAGATAGGGCTGAACAAGCTTACCGCCGTTTGCTATTGCACAAAGTCCTGTGCAAACCTGAATAGGTGTCAGTGAGTTTGTCTGACCGAAGGATGCAGAGGAAAGCTCAACTATTCCGTACTGATTCTCTGTGTAATACTGAGGTGAAGCCTCACCCGGTAGGTCTATACCTGTTTTTTCCGTAAAGCCAAAGGCATCAAAGTATTTGAAATAGTTATGTACTCCAAGCTTTTGACCTATTGTGATAAAGAACGGGTTACAGGAATTTTCAAGTCCCTGTGTAAAGTTTTCTGTTCCGTGACCGGGATGATAATGGCATTTCATTGTATACTCATCGACCTGTATTGAGCCTGTACAGGTGTAGGTTGTAGCAAGTGTGGCATCATTTTCCGCTAACGCCGCACAGGCATTAAAGGTTTTGAAA
>CALYNW010000145.1 GCA_945224895.1 uncultured Clostridia bacterium | reverse complement strand
CTCCTACAATAAGTCTTGAAGAAAGAAAAGAAAACATTGTATTGAGCAAAAAGACCTGTTCGCTATTAAGAGAATATATGAAAAATGTTGTTGACAACGGAACCGGTGGAAATGCCTCGTATAAAAATTCAACGGCAGGGAAAACCGCAACAGCACAAAGCGGAAGATATGTTGACGGTAAAGAAATACTGAATACCTGGTTTGCAGGATTTTATCCATACAGCAATCCAAGGTATGCAATAGTGGTTATGCAGGAGGATGGAACAAGCGGCTCGGAAAATTGTTGTCCTGTTTTTCGTACTATTGTTGAAAATCTCGAAAATTTATAGTATAATTATTCGGGGTGATATTATGGCAGATAATAAGGTACAAAGCTCTAAGCTGAAAACAATTTTGATTTACCGCCTTTTAGAAAGGTTCAGCGACGAGGAAAATCCCTTGTCAACAACCGACTTAATAGAAATGCTTGCCGATGAGGGAATAAGCTGCGAAAGAAAATCTATCTATGCCGATATTGAAGCACTTAACGACGAAAAAATCGGATGCGATATTTTGTCTGTAAAGAGTCCTAAGCGTGGATTCTTTATGGCGTCAAGAAAATTTGAAATTCCCGAGGTAATGCTTTTAATTGACGCTGTTTCAAGTGCAGGATTCATTACTCCG
This sequence comes from uncultured Clostridia bacterium, assembly GCA_945224895.1. GTDB lineage: Bacteria > Bacillota > Clostridia > Oscillospirales > Acutalibacteraceae > Eubacterium_R. The sequence goes on along the minus strand of CALYNW010000145.1, from coordinate 3,380 downwards.
AAAAAAACAAAAAAGCTGATTGAAAAGCTTAAAACGCTTGTTTCCGAAAAGCAGGCTGAATCCCTTGTTAGTCAGTTTTATGTTGACGCTCCCACAAATAAGTGCGATAACGAAGAAATTTATATAATTATTGATTTGCTCCACGAGGCGATAACAACAAAAAAGAAGGTAAAATTTATATACAGAAGAAGAAGCGTCGATGTGCAAAACAAAAAGAAGCACACGGAAAAAAACTTTACCGTATCTCCTTATGCGCTTATTTGGAAGGACGACCACTATTATCTCGTTTGCAATAATGAAAAGTATGACAATCTTATGAATTTAAGAATTGACAGAATGAAAAAGCTTCAAATTCTTAATGCTGACGCAAGGGATGTTTCTCAGGTCTCTCAATATGAAAAAGAATTTGATGCCGGCGACTACAGCTCAAAAATGTTTAATATGTTTTCAGGCGAGGAATGTGATGTTACCCTTCGGTGCAGTCTTAAGCTTCAGGAGGAAATGATGGACCGCTTCGGCGCCGCAATACCGTTGACCGCCTGCGATATTTCTCATTTTGAAACAACGGTTAAAGCAACCTTGAGCGACGGTCTTGTTTCCTGGATTATGCAGTACGGTGCCGATATTCAAGTTGTTGAGCCGCTTGAATTGGCAGATATGGTTAGGGAAAAGGCTAATGCAATATCAAAGCTTTATTCTGAGCTTTAATTATACTTATAAGCTGTTGTAAAAAGAAAGGTTTATTTTGAGCCTTTCTTTTTGTTTTGTGTTGATTTGTAAAAAAACAATAATAGACAAGATTATTGTAGTATGTCTTAAAACTAAACAAAATAAAAAATTTACAATTTGTTCAAAAAATGTATTGACTATTTATTCCTTATAATATATAATCGTTGTAAGTAAATTTTATATAGGGGAGTATTATGCCATTTTGCAGGGTCAGGTGCATTGGCATTATGCAAACCGTATAACGATATAGGAGGGCTTTTTATGAAAACTAAATTTCCAAAGAAAATGTTATCATTAGTTCTTGCGGTTCTTATGGTTATTCCTTCCGTTTCGGGAATTTCTCTTGTAGCTAATGCTTCATATGTAGGAAACGAAAATACCGATACCGCTGCAACTGTTAATACCGGTTCTTATCAACGTGCAATTGTTCACGATCCATCTATTGTTAGTGTTATTGAAGTAACATTTGCCGATGGAACCGTTAAGGAGTATCCGGAAGATTTCAATATTGCTTCGCTAAGTAATGTTGCAAGTACCCGAGCTGCTTATTGGATTTTTGGAACTCATTTTGACAATGCGAAATCTTATGACTTAAAGAATTGGACGCAAATTTCCAGTGAGGCTTCTATTACTATGTTCGGCACCGATGAATCCGGTAATGATTTAGTTATCAATAATAACGGTGTAAGTGCATATCAGTTAAGACAGGATTATCCTGAATTCGATGCAATGTGCTATTATTCGGGTTTTGCTGATGATGCCGGAGATTCTTGGGCCGGTGATGTGGTTTGGAATAATTCTACTCAAAAATGGAATTATTTTGGTTCTGTTTCTTCTGTTGGTTCAATGAAATCTACCATCTTCTTTGCTTCATCCGACCATTTGAGCGGTGGCTTTGTTTTTGGTAATGACGCAAATGACCACGCTGATTGTTTTGTTTTGGTTTCAGGATTTGATGATAGCACAAAGAACGCACATCCATACTTGACTGCTAATTATACAACTATTGTTGCTCCAAATTCAAATAACGAAGAATTTAATGGTAGCACCGTAGGCTATCCGATAACTTCGGGTAGGTTCGAACAAATTAACTGGACTAACACAAATACTTCTGCTTATCCTAACTCAATTGACCCCGGCGTATTTTATGATAAAGACGGAAATATGTGGATGTCATATGGTTCGTGGCATAACGGAATATGGATTATACCGCTAAGCGACAGCAATTCGCTTCCTGATTACAGTAGAATTACCGTTAGCGGCTCAAACATTAGTAACTCTGCCGGTACTGAATATGATGCTTATAATGGCGTTAAAATTGCTAATCCGGAAACTACTGTAAACAGTTCCGGTGAGGGTCCGTTTATAGTTTATGATAAAACTGCAGGCGTATATTTAATGACTGTTACTTATGGTGGTTTAGCTGAAAGCGCTGGATACAATACAAGGTGTTTTTATTCAAATTATCCCGACGGTCCTTATATTGACGCTTCAGGCACACGGGCAACAACCGATAGAAACTCTCAATCAAATAGTAAAACAAATCAAGGCGGAAAGTTAATTGGTGACTATACATTGAAGTGTATTGATTATTCATACACTTCACCCGGTCACAATTCAATGATGTTTACTGATACTGATGGCGACGGATTTGACGAGCAGTTTTTTGTTTATCATTCCAGATATCTCAATAATAGCCACACATCTGCTTCAAGTGATGCGGCAGGTATATATTTCAGTGACTATATTCATAGATCATTTACTGTACCTACTCCTTCAAACGGCTTCACAATGGTATTGTCTCCTTTTGAATATGCGGGCGAGCCTATTACTAAATCCGGTCAGCTTTCTAATACAGATATTGCCGGTTCTTACAGTATTATTTCTCATGGCTCAAGCACTAGCACAAGTGTAAACCTTCCAAAATCAATTCAAATCGATTCTGAAGGTAATGTTTCCGGACTTTATTCCGGTACTGTTAAAAACATCGGAAACACTGTTAACAGCGTAACATATCCCTACGATATTTATGAACTCGATTTGCGACTTACAGAAGAGCAGTACGGATCAACTACTAAGTATTATGGTGTTTTCCAAAAGCAATATGATGAATCTGTTCAGTATGGTGATCAGGATGGCTCAAGAGGTGAAGTTCTTTCATTCTCAATTATGGGCGCAAATAATGCTTCAGTTTGGGGTTATTCAAGCCGTAGAGTAATAGTTTCCGATACATTAAATGCTGCTGATTCAAAGCTCAGCGTTTCTTCTCAGATTTATACCTGCTACTATAACAGTGAGAGTAGAGTTAATGAAATTGATAAGTACGGAACTACTATTTATGTAGGTAGCTATGATTTTGGCAGTGTCTATGATGAATCAATCTCAAGTCAGGATTATACAGCATATTTGTACCTTAACAGTAAATACGCTTTGACTGCTGTAAATGATGCTGATACAGAGCATACAAATTCAAACATTTCATTTGAATCTGTATCAACTACTGACGGTGTTACCAAGTATAAGCTTACCGGTAATGTTGCTGATAATTATAGTTCTGCCGAGGCTGCGCTGACTCTTAGCGTTTCCTATACTGACGGTACTACCGAATATGAGGAGCTTGCGTATACCTTTGTAATGCAGACTCCTGTTCC
>CALYNW010000144.1 GCA_945224895.1 uncultured Clostridia bacterium | reverse complement strand
AGGGACACAGAGGTATGCCAAGGCTTAAGCCACCGTTCCCTGCACAAAGCGGTTACTGGAGAAAGCCGTCTAATATCAATAATGTTGAAACCTTTGCAAATGTCGGCTGGATTATCAATAACGGCGGTGAGGCTTTTGCCGCTATGGGTACAGAGGGCTCAAAGGGTACAAAGGTATTTGCCGTTACAGGTAAGGTAAAGAGAAGCGGTCTTGTTGAAATTCCTATGGGTAAAACACTCCGTGACGTTATTTTTGATATCGGCGGAGGAATGAAGGGCGATAAACCCTTTAAGGCTGTTCAGATGGGCGGTCCCTCAGGCGGTTGTATTCCTGCCGAATTGATTGATACAGTTATCGACTATAAGGCACTTGGCGCAACAGGTGCAATTATGGGCTCAGGCGGTATGGTTGTTATGGACGAAAGCACCTGTATGGTAGGAATGGCTAAATTCTTCCTTGACTTCACCGCTAAGGAAAGCTGCGGAAAATGTATTCACTGCCGTATCGGTACAAAGAGAATGCTTGAAATTCTCACAAGAATTACCGAGGGTAACGGTAAAGAGGGCGACGTTGAGCTTCTTGAGGAGCTTTGCTACGGAATTAAGGACGGAGCGCTCTGCGGTCTCGGTCAGACTGCGCCGAACCCTGTTCTTACAACTATTAAATATTTCAGAAACGAATATGACGCTCACATAAATGAAAAGAAATGTCCTGCCGGAGAATGTACATCGCTTATCTCTTACAGCGTTGACGCAGATAAATGTAAGGGTTGTACTCTCTGTGCTAAAAATTGTCCTGTAGGTGCAATCAGCGGAAGCGTCAAAATCCCACACGCAATAGATACAGACAAGTGTATCAAATGCGGAAAATGCTTTACTGTATGCCGTTTCGGCGCAGTAGTAAAAATGTAAGGAGGAGCGAAAATGGATTCAATTAAATTAACTATAAACGGCAAAGAAGTAACTGCTCCTTCAGGCTGTACCATTCTTGAGGCAGCAAGACAGAACGGTATTTACATACCAACCCTCTGCTATGATGAGGCGGTTGAGGTTTACGGTGCCTGCGGTCTATGTGTTGTAGAGGTTCAGGGGACACCTAAGCTTCTTCGTTCCTGCTCTGCAAAGGCATCAGACGGAATGGTTGTTGAAACCGAAAGTGAAAGAGTAGTTAAATCAAGAAAAATTGCAATGGAGCTTCTTATGTCGGCACATGACGGCGACTGTGTTGCTCCCTGTCAGCTTGCCTGTCCTGCAAATACCGACTGTCAGGGATATGTGGGACTTATTGCAAACGGTAAATTTGATGAGGCTTTAAGGCTTATAAAAAATAAAATTTCTCTCCCTGCATCAATCGGCAGAGTTTGTCCTCATCCCTGTGAAAAGGCTTGCAGGAGAGGTAAGGTTGAGGAGCCTATTAATATTGCTCAGCTTAAGGCATTTGCCGCTGATTTGGACTTAAAGGGTGACGCATATGTGCCGGAGATTGCACCCGAAACAGGCAAAAAGGTTGCAATCGTAGGCGGTGGTCCTGCAGGACTTACTGCGGCACTTTATCTGCGTGAAAAGGGACACGAGGTAACTGTCTTTGATATGATGGAGAAAATGGGCGGTATGCTTCGCTACGGTATTCCGCAGTACCGTTTGCCTAAGGAGGTCCTTGACAGCGAAATTGCAATAATCGAAAAAACAGGGGTACGTCTTTGCAATAACGTAAAGCTTGGCAGAGATATTACTCTTGACAATTTGAGAAATGTAAACGACGCAGTAATTCTTGCCCCCGGTGCTTGGAAATCAAGTCCTATGAGAGTAAAGGGCGAGGATATAAACGGCGTATACGGCGGTATAGATTTTCTTCGCAGTGTTATTCAGGGCAACCCTGTCCCTATCGGCGAAAGAGTTGCTGTATGCGGCGGCGGTAACACTGCTATGGACGCCTGCAGAACTGCCGTTCGCTTGGGTGCAAAAGAGGTTTACGTAATCTACAGAAGAACTAAAAATGAAATGCCTGCCGAGGATATCGAAATTAAGGAGTCCGAGGAGGAGGGCGTTATTTATAAATTCCTTACGAACCCTGTTGAAATTCACGAAAAGGACGGTAGGGTTTGCGGTATGACCTTACAGCTTATGGAGCTTGGGGAGCCTGACGCATCAGGCAGAAGAAAGCCTGTTGCCATTGAGGGCAAAACAGAGTATATTGCTCTTGACAGCGTTATTATGGCAATCGGTCAGAAGCTTGACCCCACAGATTTCACAGCAGTTGAGCTGACAGAAAGAGGTACAATCAAGGCTGACGAGGATACCTTTATGACCGACCTTGAGGGTGTATTCGCTATCGGTGATGCTACAAACAAGGGTGCATCTATCGCAGTTGAGGCTATCGGTGAGGCTGACAGATGCGTAAAGGTTGTTGACGCTTACCTTAATGGCGATGAGTTGGATTTCAGAACGCCTTATATCAGCAAGCGTGATGATGACAGGATTGACCTTTCAGATAGGGAAAAACAACCGAGAACCGTTGCCGAGGTGCTTCCTGCCGAAAAGAGAAGAAATAATTTTGACGAGGTTTCACTGGGACTTACCGCCGAGGAGGCACAGAAGGAGGCACAAAGATGTCTTGAATGTGGCTGTCGTGAATATTTCAAGTGCCGACTTTTAAGCGTTGCACAGAGATATGACATCAACCCTGAACGCTTTGCGGGTGAAATGCCACAGAAATATACACGAGATGAAAATGCCTTCATTGAAAGAAATACTGCAAAATGTATTCTCTGCGGTCTTTGCGTCCGTTCCTGTAAAGAGGTTGTAAATATCAGTGCAATCGGACTTTTGGGCAGAGGCTTTAAAACAAGCGTTTCTCCTGCCTTTGCACTTCCCCTTGATGAAACGAAATGTACAAACTGCGGTCTTTGCGTTAAGCTTTGCCCCACAGGTGCGCTTACAGAGAAATCAACACTTGAAAAGCAGGTTCCCCTTAAAGAGGACTATTCTGTTGAAAGGGCTGAAATCGACGGTGCTTCCTGTGAATATCTCGTATCACGCTACGGCGGAGAAATAATCAGAGCAGTACCTAATGATGATAATGCAAGAGCCTGTGAAAAGAGCCGTGAAGAAATCGTTAAAATTTTGTCAAAATAAATGTTGACATATGAGATTTTTGTTATAAAATAGTAATTGAAAAATTTATCTTACTTTACGGAGGTATATATTATGGCATGTTTTCTTGTACCTACTGCCGAGGCAATCGTTGTAACTGCCGCTACACTTATCGTTAAGGCTAAGGAAAAAAAGTCCGAGCCTCAGACCTTTACATATGAGGCAAAGGACGGTACTATTGAAACAAGAGAAAGAGTATCTTTTTCGAGAAAGCTTAATTGGCTTAATGCTCTTCTTTGGGGCGGCTCAATTCTCCTTGCATTTGAGCATTTATGGCACGGTGAGATTTCGCCGTTCTTCCCGTTCCTAACGGCAATGTCAAGTCCCGAAAGCACGGCTACGATGTTAAGCGAAATGTCGTCAGTCGGTGTTCTTATGGCGGTTGTCGTAACTGTTGCTTGGCTCGGTATGGTTGGCGTTTGTGCTGTTATTGAGCATAAGGCTATGAAGCAGTCAAGACTTAAGGCTAAGGCTTAAGGAGGTTATCGCTATGACCTTACTTGTAACGGTTTTTGCTGCAGTAATCTCTACGGTTCTCTGGTATAAAAATTCACCTAAAAACGGGCTTAAGCTAAATGTTCTTTGCTGTATGCTTTGGGGTGCATCACTTATGTGGCTTGTTGACGCAGTGTTTGAATATGCAGAGCTTAGGACCGCATATTTTACACCTGCCATAGAGGATATGGTAAATGACCTGTTTTTAGGTCTGTCGGTGATTGCTTTTGCCCTTGTAATCTGGCTTGTTATCCTACTTATTAAGGACCCAAAGGGCGTTATCAAGGATGTGCTTTTTAAAAAGAAAAAGTGATTTTTTCTCCTCCTTCTTTAAGGAGGAGTCAGCGTGTAGAAAAAGTTAAATATTTAATTTCTACACGCTGGCAGACTTCGAGA
>CALYNW010000143.1 GCA_945224895.1 uncultured Clostridia bacterium | reverse complement strand
AGAGAGTTGTCTTTGTGGTTTTGAGATAGTTGGGAGCTACGTTTTCCCTTGATTTAGTATGGAGCTTCTCCGATAAGGCAAACGGACTTATGGCAGTTCCCAACCTGATAGGTCTTATAGCCCTGTCAGGTGTTCTTGCGAAGGATACTAAAGAATTCCAAAAGATTTTAAAGCAGGAAAAGGAAGAAGAAAAAAAGCAAAAATCAGAGCGTAAAAAAATTAAATCATAAAGACGGCAAAACAAAAACACTCCTTATGCAAAATTAAATTTGCAAAGGAGTGTTTTATATTATCTGTTTAGAAAAGCTCTTTAACAATATTTCTTCTTTCTTCGGCAGACATAACTCTGAGCTTTAATACAATGGATTTTTCAAGAGGAGAAAGGTCATTAAAGGAATCGTTTAAAAGTCTTTCACCAGCAGTAACCTCTGTATCGTATTTCTGCCTGTTTGTCATAAGTGTATCAAAATCCTCATCATTTACAAGCTGGTCAATAGAAATATTGTAGAGCTTTGCAATGTTAGAAAGTGTTGGAAGCTTTGGAGATGTTTTGTCAATTTCGTAGTAGGCATAAGCGCTTCTCTGAATTCCAAGTGCATCTGCAACCTGCTGCTGAGTAAGACTTGCGGCTTTTCTGTAATACTTAAGTCTTTCTGACAATTTTGCGTTATCATTCATAATTATCACCCGAGATAAGAATAAACCATTTTTGACAAGATGTCAATATATATCACAAAAAAAGCCAAATTTAATCTCCTCATATTTCCAAATTATGATATTTGTTGACTTAAATATTACAAAATGTTACAATGTATGTAATCTTTTGAGGGCGGTGTTAATTTGAAAAGACTTTTATCATTAATGACAGCATTAGTTATCACAGTAACAAGCATACTTTCTTTCCCTTGCTTTGCATTTGCTTCAAGCTATGAGGACGAGCTTAGAGCAAAAGGCTTTCCCGAAAGCTATATCCAAAAGCTTACGGTGCTTCACAATAAATATCCGAACTGGATTTTTGAGCCTCTTATGACTAATCTTGACTGGCAGACTGCTGTAAACGGAGAGAGAAGCTTACATTCAAATCAGCTTATTCAGAATATATCAAGCTATGACACTTCGATGTTTTGCAGCTGTCCAAGATGTTACGTTAACGGAAAATACGTTGTTCAGGAGAGTAGTAATTGGGTGTCTGCCTCTGAATCGGCAGTACAATACTATATGGACCCGAGAAATTGGCTGGACGAACAGCATATTTTTCAGTTTGAGTCAACCTCCTACGACGGCACTCAGCCTAAGGAAGGTGTTGAGGCAATCCTTTATGGTACCTGGATGTACGATTCACTTATTACATACAGAACAACAGGCGGCTCTGTAAAGCTTTATGACAGTACCACAAAATATTCAGACGTGATTATGAAAGCGGCTAATGACAGCGGTATGAGTGCTTACTATCTTGCATCAAAAATCAGGCAGGAAAACGGCGGAGCAACTGCTTCGGCATCTGCCGTAAACGGAACCGTCAGCCCATTTCAAGGGATATATAATTATTTTAATATCGGAGCATATACAGGTGCGCCGGACGGGCTTGCCTGGGCGGCAGGCTTTTTGAAGCTGAATAATAATTCTACGCTTTATTCCGATTATGATACTGCTACAGGTACAGTAACAGGGACTGCAACGCCTATATATGCAGGTCAGTATATGACTTGGAGGGCTAATAAGGGCAACTACTATTACGTAAGACTGTATAACGAGGTAAACGGTAAATATGTTGAGGGTGCAAGCGGATATGTGCTTCAATCCGACTGCCGAACAAAATATATGGGTGATACCGATACAGGTCTCGGCAGACCTTGGACAAATCCGTATAAGGCTATTTACTACGGAGCAAAATATATAGCCCGTAGCTTTAAAACCCAGTCAAGCGGTTATTTGCAGAAATTTAATGTCAATCCGGCTTCCTCAAATTTACATACAAATGAATATATGAAAAATGTTGCCGCCGCATCAAGCGAAGCAGTGTCAACATATAACGGTTACGCTAAGGCGAATATTTTAGGCGTTACAAAAAGATTTGTAATACCTGTATTTAATAATATGCCTAATGAAATTATCATTACGGGCTTTTCTCTTTCTGCATTGGGAGAAGGCTATGCTACTCTTGCTTGGAACAATACAAACGGTGCAATCTCATATCAGGTGCAGATGCTTTCAAACGGTCAGTGGGTAGATTATACAACAGTATCATCACCTGCAGTTACGGTTTATGGACTGATACCGGGACAGGAATATAAATTCAGAGTTCGTGCAGTTGTACAAAACGGCTCGGAAATAAAATACGGAACGTACAGCAATGAATTATCTGTTTCTACTGTTATTTCAAAGGTTAGCGGAGTTAAGGCGACCTCGGGCAATGATTATATAACGCTTAAATGGAATACTGCAAAAAATGCCACAGGATATTATATCTACATTTACAGTACGGCAAGAAAAACATATCGTATTTATAAAACCGTAAACGGAGGAGGCACAACCTCTGTTAAGCTGACAGGTCTTAAACCGAACAAGAGCTATAAGTTCAAGGTTAAGGCCTTCGCAACCTGTAACGGTAAGGTTTATAAAGCGACCGCCAGCAACAGTATTTCCGTAAAGACAAAGAATAACGTAGTTTCTCTCAGCAGTGCTAAATCATCAAAGGCTAAGAAAATTACAGTAAAATGGAAAAAAGTCAGCGGTGTGACAGGCTATCAGGTTATGTGGTCCACATCAAGCAATTTTAAAAAGAATTTTCTTTCTGTCAAGGTTAAAGGCGCCTCAAAGACCTCAACAACTTTGACAACCTCAAAAAGCAAAAAGACCTATTACGTAAGAGTAAGAGCATACAAAACCGCAAAGGGCAAAACAACCTATTTCCCTTGGAGCAATAAAATAAAGCTTAAGGTTAAGTAAATTTAAAAGCTGTATCCTAATGATAGGGGATACAGCTTTTTTGTTGCTATGATACCTTAACCTTTATGGTTTTTGTATATCCTGAATAAACCTTTTTGCCGTTTACGTTTTGATAGGCTCTGATCTTAACATAATAGGTCTTTCCTGCTTTGAGCTTCTTTATTGTAGCAGAGGTTGTTTTGCCTTTATTTACTTTACATATCTTTTTGTTCTTTTTGAACTTTGAGTCTGTTGCATAAGTAATTTCATATCCGGAGGCATTGCTTACCTTTTTCCACGATACCTTGATGCTGTTTTTACCCTTTTTTGCTTTGGGAGAAGCAGGTGCGGATATTTTTGTTACACCGCTGATATCTGTAAAATCACCGTATTTTGTATAAGCCTTTCCGTTTACAGATACGGAGTAATACGCTCTTACTCTGTATTTATACTGAGAATTGCCCTTAACCTTTACCTTTTTGCCGTTGTTTACATAATAGTTTGTTTTAAACGAGGTAGATTTTGTTTTTGCAACAAGAACCCATTGCTTCTTTTTTGCGTCGTATGTGTATACCTCATAATAGCATTTTTCTCCCTGACCGTTCCAGCTGATTGTAACAGTGGAGGTTGAAGAAGGCTTTGTATTTCCGCCGGTAATCTTTGCAGGATTTATAAAAACAACAGCCCTATGATTAATATACGAATACTGTCCCATTCCCTGTATGCTGCATTCATATGCACCTGCACCTGCAGGCAATGCACTTACGGAATAATCAACACCGCTAATAAGAGCTACTCCGTTTACCGTAACAACTGCTGACGGAGTTTGAGCAGTACCGTTATATGTCAAATTATCCTGAACACTTATGCTAACCTGAGGTATCTGATTATTTTGACTGTTTGATGGTTGCTGATTTGATGTGCCGGGTGGGGTTGGAGTAACGATTTGCTGAGGTATAATTTGGAATCTTAGCTTAGCCTGACCACAGAAATTTCCGATAAACTGAACAGTGACATATCCCGTACCCACATTAACATTGTTACTATCCGATGTGATCACATAATCTCTGTTGTTATAGAGTGAGTATTGGTTAGTGCCTATTGATATTTGTAATA
>CALYNW010000142.1 GCA_945224895.1 uncultured Clostridia bacterium | reverse complement strand
GAATTGTAAAACTGCATTCTTCTTGCATCCATAACGGCACATACTATGCAGTCTGTATCTGTAAAATTATAGGCTATTGCCTCAAGTGTGGAAACACTTATGCAGGGTGTATTATTTTCAAAAGCAATACCCTTTACGGTTGCAACACCTATTCTTACTCCTGTAAAGGAGCCCGGACCTGCCGTAACTGCTATTGCGTCAAGGTCTGATGTACTGTACCCTGCCATTACACTCTTAATCATAGGGAGCAAGGTTTCACTATGGGTAAGCCCTGCATTTATAAATTCACTTTTAATAACCTTATCCCCGTCAGTCAATGCCGCAGAGGCAGTCACCGCCGAGGAATCTATTGACAAAATCATTGTTCTTCCTCAGATTTTCTGTACATTTTAAAATGCCTTGAATTTTCTCCGATACGTTCAATCTCAACAATCAGGGCATCGTCAGGCAAAGCACCGTAAATATTTTCGCTCCATTCAGCGGCAATATAGCCATCTGTTTCAAGAAAATCAAAAAAGCCTGTTGAGTACAAATCGTCCCAGCCGTCAACTCTGTACATATCAAAATGGTATAGTGTATTTTCCCTGCCGATATAGGTATTGCAAATTGCAAAGGTAGGCGACGAAACGTCGCAGTCAATTCCAAGCCCCTTTGCAAGCCCTGTAACAAAGGCAGTTTTTCCCATACCGAGACCGCCGAGAAATGCAATCACACTCCCCTTTTCAAGCTCTGACGCAGTTTTTTCACCAAGGGCGACTGTCTCCTCATAACTGTTTGTGGTATATTCCTTCATTAGAAAAGTCCTACCGTATTGCCGTTTTCGTCAATATCAATTTTATATGCCGCAGGAGATTTTGACAGTCCGGGCATAGTCATAATTGAGCCTGTCTGACATACAACAAAGCCTGCACCGTTTGAAAGGCTTGCAGAAGAAACGGTAATTCTAAATCCTGTCGGTCTGCCCAAGGCCTTTGGATTGTCTGAAAGGCTGTACTGAGTTTTAGCCATACAAACAGGCATTTTATCAGCACCAAGCTTAATAAATTCGTCAAGGCTCTTTTTAGCGTCCTTTGTATAATCTACACCATCGGCACCGTAAATCTCTTTTGCAATAGCTTCAATCTTATCATAAAGAGGCATATCGGTATCGTAAAGAAAATGGAAATTATTTTCCTTTTCGCAGGCTGAAACAACCTTTTCGGCAAGCTCAACAGAGCCTTCTCCACCCTGAGCAAAGCATTTTGTAACGGCAAATTCAGCACCCTTTTCCTTGCAGAACTGCTCAACTAATTCAATTTCCTCATCCGTGTCGGCATAAAAATGATTGATTGCCACTACTACCGGCACACCGAATTTTTTAAGATTATCAATATGAGCACCGAGGTTTGCACTGCCTTTTTTGAGAGCCTCCATATTTTCATTGGTAAGCTCAGATTTTTCAACACCGCCGTTATATTTCATTGAACGAACTGTTGAAACAAGAACAATACAGGAGGGCTTAATTCCTGCAAAACGGCACTTAATGTCAAGGAATTTTTCAGCACCTAAATCAGAGCCGAAGCCTGCCTCTGTAATGCAGTAATCACCAAGCTTTAAAGCTGTTTTAGTAGCTCTTACAGAGTTACAGCCATGGGCAATATTTGCAAAGGGACCGCCGTGCATAATCGCAGGAGTGTTCTCCAAGGTCTGAACGAGATTAGGCTTAATAGCATCCTTTAAAAGAACAGTCATTGCACCGTTTGCTTTAATATCCTTACAGTAAACAGGCTGTCCGTCATAGGTGTAGGCAACAAGGATATTTCCAAGTCTTTTCTTCAAATCAAATATATCTGAAGCAAGACAAAGAACAGCCATAACCTCTGATGCAACTGTTATAACGAAATGGTCCTCTCTCGGAATACCGTTAAGAGGTCCGCCGAGAGAATTGATAATATTTCTAAGTGCTCTGTCGTTCATATCAAGACAACGCTTAACCTGTACTCTTCTCGGGTCAATATTAAGCTCATTACCCTGCTGAATGTGGTTATCAAGCATAGCACACATAAGATTGTTTGCACTTGTGATAGCGTGCATATCTCCCGTGAAATGCAGGTTAATATCCTCCATAGGAACTACCTGAGAATATCCGCCTCCTGCGGCACCTCCTTTAATTCCGAATACAGGACCAAGTGACGGCTCACGAAGGGCAATAACGGCATTTTTGCCTATTTTTGCCATAGCCTCGCCTAAGCCTATAGTAACGGTTGTCTTGCCCTCACCGGCAGGAGTTGGATTTACTGCCGTTACAAGAACTAACTTGCCGTCCTCCTTATCCTTAAGTCTGTCATAAACACCGTCGGAAATCTTTGCCTTATAGTGACCGTAGGGCTCAATTTCGTCCTCGGAAATACCGATGGAAGCGGCAATTTCCGTAATTTTTTTCATTTCGGCATTTTGTGCAATTTCAATATCAGATAACATACGAATACCTCTTTTGATTTCAAACTCTAATAAGGTTAGTATAACACATATAGATAAATATTCCAACAGTTAATTTTAACATAATATACATAATTTTATTATTGACTTGAAAAGCACAATATATTTTAATATAATATAGTGTAAATGAAAAGCAAAGGAGGTTTACTGTGAAAAAAGACAGAGTCGGATTTTTCGGCGGACTTGATTTTGTAACCCTGATTACCGCCCTGCTCGGCTCCTGCTACGGTCTTGCTCTTGTATACAGCGCCAGCTATTCAAGGCTTTCTGACGGAAGCATTATTACAAGTGATGTAAGAAGTATGCTTGTTTCCGTTTTCGGCGGTATAGTTATGGCTCTTATTGTATGCAACATCGACTATGAAATCATTTCAAAGCTTTGGCCTGTCATAGCCGCAGGCTGTATAGGGTTAATGCTTATTACCCTGTTTTTCGGTAAGGCAGTAAACCCCGACAGACCCGACGCTAAATCATGGCTTGATTTTAAGGTTTTCACCTTTCAGACGTCAGAGCTTTTGAAGGTTGGATTTATAATATCATTCTCGTATCATCTTGATATGGTTAAGGACCATATTAACAGAATTAAAACTATCATTCCCCTTGTTATTCACGGAATGGTGCCTATCGCTCTTGTAATTGCAACAGGTGACTCCGGATCAGCGCTGATTTTCCTTTTAATGTTTATCGGTATGCTTTTCTTTGCAAAGGTACATATCGGATATTTCATTGCAGGAATATGTGCAATAGCAGTTGGCTTTATCTCTGCCTGGAAGCTGAATATTATCAACGGTGTTCAAAGAGAAAGAATTACTGCGTTATTTTACCCCGAGCAGTACGAGGATGTCCTCTATCAGCAGACAAACGGTAAGATTGCCATAGGAAGCGGTGGCTGGTTCGGTGAAGGATATCTCAACGGCAGTATGACACAAAGCGGTCAGGTGCCTGTTAATGAAAACGATATGATTCTTACTGTTGCAGGTGAAGAACTCGGATATATCGGTGCTTTGGCTGTTATCGTTATTCTTACCGTTTTGATTTTACGAGTTATGTCTACAGGACTTAAAGCAAGAGATAATGTAGGGTACTTAATGTGCAGCGGTATTGCAGTTATGCTTTTTACTCAAATGCTTATAAATATAGGAATGGAGCTATCACTTCTCCCCTGTATCGGTATTACCCTGCCACTGTTCTCGTCAGGCGGTTCGTCGTCACTTTGTATTTATCTTGCGCTGGGTATTGAAATGAGTGTATACAGATTTTCAAAATCTCAGCAAAAAGCATTGTTTTATACTTAAACAAAAATCCCGAGAATACCTCGGGATTTTCTTTATGTCTTAACCGCAAGAATAATCAGCAGTATATACTATAACTGATCTAACAAGTAGTACGGATAGTGAAATAAAGGTTGACACATTTTTTTAAAATGTGCCAACCTCAGCGTGTAGAAAAAGTCAATTTACAGATTTCTACACGCTGGCAGACTTCGAGAAATGGAACTGAATTTCGCTTTCTTGCGAAGGAAGATGTACGTTGGTACCTCGACTGAGCAAAAAACGAAAAACGCCAAAAGTGGCATAAATTCGATA
>CALYNW010000141.1 GCA_945224895.1 uncultured Clostridia bacterium | reverse complement strand
TAAACCTCCTTAATCTTAAAGCATTTAAAACAACTGTAACTGAGCTCAGACTCATACAGGCGGCGGCTATCATAGGATTTAAGGTCCAGCCGAAAATGCCGTAAAAGCAACCTGCCGCCAGTGGTATGCCGAGGCAGTTATAAAAGAACGCCCAAAACAGATTTTCTCTTATATTTTTCAACGTTTTTTTTGAAAGTCTGATTGCTTTTTCAACATCAGTCAGTCTGTCTGACACAAGAACAATGTCGGCAGATTCAACCGCTATATCTGAGCCCGCACCTATTGCAATTCCCACATCTGCACGGGTAAGGGCAGGGGAGTCGTTAATTCCGTCACCAACCATTGCAACGATTTTTCCGCTGCCAATCAGTTCTCTGATTTTTTCTTCCTTATCCTGTGGCATTGCCGAGGCAATAAAGCTTTTAATTCCTGCCTGCTGAGTTATTGCATAGGCGGTCAGTTCATTATCACCTGTAATCATAATTGTGTCGGCGTGTATGCCTTCTATGGCTTTTTTTGCGTCGTCCTTAATCTTATCTGAAACTGCAACAGTAAATAAATATTCGTCGTCACAGGTGAAAATTATAGGCGTTTTGCCCTCATAGGAATATTGATTATTGCTGAAGCCTGTCAACTTTTCATTGCCGGCTTTATAGGTTTTTCCGTCAATTACAGCAATAATGCCTTGCCCGATAACGTATTCGCCCTTTTCAATGTTAAGAAGCTTTGCATCTTTTTCTTTACAGTAACTGCATATTGCTAATGACAAAGGATGCTCGGAAATATTCTCAACCGTGTAAGCAATATCAAGATATTTTTCATCGGTTATGTCTGTAACATACATTTTTCCTTGAGTGATTGTACCTGTTTTATCAAAAACAATGGTATTGCATTTACCGAGATTTTCAAGTGCAGAGGCATCCTTGAAAAGTATTCCGTTTTCTGCGCCTTTACCTGTACCTATCATAATAGCGCAGGGAGTAGCAAGACCTAAAGCACAGGGACAGCTTATTACCAGAACGGCAACACCGACTGAAAAAGCAAATTCAAAGCCTTTTCCCAAAATTAGCCAAGCAACAAATGAAATAATTGCGATAATAATTACTGCCGGAACAAAGATTGACGCTACCTTATCGGCAAGTCTTTGAGCGGGTGCTTTGGATGAAGATGCTTCCTCAACAAGAGAAATAATTCTTGATAGCGTTGATTCTTCTCCAACTGCGGTAGCCTTAAAAATGAAATTACCGTTTTTATTTATTGTTCCGCTGATAACCTTATCATTTACCGTAAGATCAACCGGCACGCTTTCACCTGTAACTGCGCTTTGATCAACAGAGCCGTTTCCGTCTGTGATAATGCCGTCAACAGGTATTCTCATACCGGGCTTAATTACAATAAGGTCATTTTCCTGAATAAGTGACGATTCTGTTTCGATTTCTTTACCATCTCTGAGAATTATACTTTTCTCAGGAACTAAATCAATCAAAGCATTTACTGCACCTTTGGTTTTACTCTTGCTGATTGCTTCAAGCATTTTTCCCACAGTTATCAAAGTTAAAATCATACCTGCTGACTCAAAATAATAGTGACTGTGCTGGAAAAATATCAGCGTAGCCAGACTGTAAATAAACGATGCACCCGAGCCAACTGCAATAAGGCTGTCCATATTAGGATTAAGCTTAAATAATGCTTTAAATCCGTTAATAAAAAATTTCCTATTAATAACCATTATCGGTGTAGTGAAAATTAGCTGACCTATCCCATTTGGAATATGCTCGTCTAATATCCACGGTAAACCGTAATGAAGCATATGTGCCATTGATAGATACATCAAAGGAATGAGAAAGATAATTGATAAAATTACTCTTGTTTTCATTTCTTTGATTTCTTTTGAATTATTGGATTTTTTTAATTTAAAAGGTTCACAGCCGTAGCCTGCATTTTTTACCGCGTTAACAATTTCTTCGGTATTACAAGAATATTCGGCAGTCATTGTGCCTGCAAGCAGGTTAACGCTGACGCTTTCACAAATAGGTGACACAGCCTTTTCAACTCTTGCAGAGCAGGCGGCACAGCTCATTCCTGTAACATAAAATTTTTGTTTCATTAACCAACCTCTAACATTTTATTTCATAAGCTTCTGCAGTGTTGCAAGCAAATCGTCTACAGTTTCTTCTTTGCCTGCTCTAATATCTTCTGCAACGCAGGTCTTTATATGTGTTGACAGCAGTTCCTTATTGAAGGAGTTAAGGGCTGAATTGGCAGCAGCAACCTGTGTTATGATATCTGTACAGTATGCATCCTGCTCAACCATTTTTTTAATTCCTCTTATCTGTCCTTCAATCCTGCTGAGCCTGTTGATAAGAGCTTTATGCTCATCAGGCGTTCTTTCTTTTGTTTTGTGACAGCAATTACATTCCATTGCATTACCTCCTTATACCCTGTATGGGTATATTATATACCTAATGGGGGTATATGTCAACATAAAAATACGGACAACTGAAAAATTACAGCTGTCCGTTGGTTTAAAGTATTATAAGCTCTTTTGTTATTTTTGAAAGATTTTCTCTTCCTCTCGGAGAAAGATAGAGCAAATCTTCAATTCTTATTCCGAATTCATCGGGAATATAAATACCTGGTTCTATTGAAGTAACGTTTCCTGTTTCAAAAACATCTGTGCTTTTAGGCGAAGCGTTGTAGCCCTCGTGAATATCAAGTCCTACACCGTGCCCTAATCCGTGTCTGAAATATTTTGCCATATCCTTTTCGTTAAGAATATCGTATGAGGCTTTATAAACATCTGCACATTTTACACCGTCTGCAAGTGCTTTTATTCCTGCTTTTTGAGCATTAAGCACAAGGTTGTAGCACTCAATCATTTCATCTGTTGCGTGACCTACGGCAACAGTTCTTGTCATATCCGAGTGGTAGCCCTGATATGTTGCACCAAAATCAAAAAGTACAAAATCACCGTCCTGTATTTTTCTGTCGTCAGGAACACCGTGTGGCATTGATGTGTGCACACCTGTCAGAAGAATTGTGTCAAAGCTGACGCCGTCAGAGCCGTTTTTAGCCATAATGTAATCGAAAAGCGCCGCTAACTCTTTTTCAGTTTTGCCGGCTTTTACTTCAGGCAAAAGCTCTAAAAAAGACTTTTCCGCAATGTTGTTAGCGTCCTTCATAAGCTCTATTTCCCAAGGCTCTTTTATATTTCTTAGCCTCATTATCTTATTGTCAAGACTGATAAATTCAACATTATTCAGAGCCTCTTTGTATGCGTTGTACTGAGCAAGCGATATTGTTTCGTTTTCAAAAAGCAGTGTTTTGATACTGCTGTCATCACAGATTTTCTTTATTTCCTCTGTGAATTTACTTTGAATTTCTATTACCTTAAGCCCTGTTTTTTTTGCATAATTGCAGGCGGTTTCCGTGTATCTTGAGTCAACAATATGATAGCCGTCGCCCTGATTGGTTATTAAAACAGCACCCTCACTTGGTGAAAATCCGCAGGCGTAATGCATATTACTTTCATTTAACAGCAATACGGCATCACATTTATTTTCTTTTACTAAATTTACGATTTTTTCAAAGCTCATTACATCAATTCCTATCAATATTATAGGATTAATATAACACTGACAAATATTATTGTCAATATAATTAATATTTATTATTGACATTTTAAAAATGTTGTGATACTGTTTCATTAAAAAAGAATACGGAGAAAAATTATGGAAAAATATTTAATAAATCCTAATCAAAAAATCAGCAAAATAAATAAAGATATTTACGGAAATTTTTCAGAGCATCTCGGCAGATGTATATATGAGGGCATCTATGTCGGTGAAAATTCTTCTATCGAAAATGTAAACGGTATGAGATGCGATGTAGTAAATGCTTTAAAGGAAATGGGACTTCCTGTTCTTAGATGGCCCGGAGGATGCTTTGCCGACGAATATCATTGGAAGGACGGTATCGGTCCTAAGGAGTCAAGAAAGAAAATGGTAAACACTCATTGGGGCGGCGTTGTTGAGGATAATTCCTTCGGCACTCACGAATATTTTGAGCTTTGCCGTCAGATTGGC
>CALYNW010000140.1 GCA_945224895.1 uncultured Clostridia bacterium | reverse complement strand
CACGCGTAAGATCGTCGGCAGCGTCAGATGTGTATAAGAGACAGTCAGACCTTGAAACACGCCTTATCATTTCATACCTTGTCAGCAGGGTTGAAATATCGGGGCAGGTAAGAAGCATTGAAAGCACGCTTGTATCACCGCTGATGTATATTGCTCTTATTCTTTGGCAGAAATGCTGATAATTACTGTCAAATTCCGCCTGAAGCTTTACGCTCTTTTCCCCCATTTCCTGCAAATCAATTTTAATCTGCGCTATTTCGGCTTCATTATCCTGCTGCTGCTTTTCAAGAGAGGTTATTTTATTCTTTGAGTCCTCAATCTCCTGCTGAGAAAGCTTTAACTCATTTTTAAGATATTTTATTTTTTCATCAAGGGTATTAATATACTCCTCTGTTTCCTTAGACTGCTCTCCCAGAGAATTAAGCTTTTCGTTTACTTCCTTTAGCTTTTGTTCGATATACGCCTGCTTTTCCTCGGGAGTCATACCCTCGTAATCCTCTGAATAAGCATTATCCTCTGCCACCGCTGTCATTTGCGGAAATGCTGAAGCCGTAAAAAGGCAAAAAGCCAATAAAACAGCAAGCAACCTGAAAATTATACGATGCTGTTTCATTGACTTCACCTCTTAATCATACAAATATGTATGTATCATATTAAAGATAGTTATACGGATTTACTCTGTTACCGTTTACACGAACCTCAAAATGGCAATGAGGTCCTGTTGAATTTCCTGTTGAACCGCTCTTTGCTATAACCTGTCCTCTTGATACACTTTGACCTACGCTGACAAGTATCTGGCTGTTATGAGCGTAAAGAGTAGAGAGTCCGTTTCCGTGGTCAACCATTACGTAATATCCGTAGCTGTAGCTCAAATGCTGAACAAGGATAACCTTACCGCTTGCCGCCGCATAAATATTTGAGCCTGTGGGAACAGGAAAATCTATTCCGCCGTGGTATCCGCCTGATGAATAGTTGGGATATCCTGCGGAAACACGTCTCGAATCAGTCGGATATCCAAGCTGTCCCGAGCCGTTTCCTGTTGAGCCTGCTATAGAGCCGTTACCACCTGATGCGGCAATAGCGGCAGCCCTGATTTGGTTTTCAACCTCCTGAAGCTGTTCCTGATTTGTTTCAATAAGCTCCATATATTCAGAGGTCTGAGCAGACAGCTTTCTCATTATCTCGTTACATTCTGCAACCTCTGAATCAAGCTCACTCTTGGAAGCGTCGATTTCGTTAATGCTTTCCTGAAGCTCCTTCTTGTCCGCCTCAAGAGACTGCTTGTCGTCATTAAGCTCATTACGCTTAACCTCAAGCTCCTGTTTCTTTGCCTCGATTTCCTCCATTTTTGTCATAAGCTCGTCCAAAATGGCACTGTCCTGCTCAGATACAGACTTAATCATCTGTGCTCTTGTGAGCATTGCGCTCATATCGGGACAGGTCAAAAGGACCTCAAGGGTAGACGCAGAGCCTGAAACATACATAGCTCTGAGCCTCTGACAATAAACGCTATACGTCTCGTCAAATTCCGCCTGCTTTTTATCTATTTCAGCCTGAGCCTGAATTATCTCATTTTCTGTTTTTGTTATTTTTGCGGAAACTGCTTCAATCTCAGACTGCAAAGCCGCTTTATCATCTTCAAGGGAATCAATTTTATCCTGCAGCAAATTTATTTTTGACTGCAGGGCGCTGAGATATTCCTCAGTTTCCTTTTTTTGTGATGAAAGCTCGTTAATTTTACTTTGAGCACTGTCTATTTCGCTTTGTATCTTCTCCTTTTCGCTTCTGAGCTCAGACGTTGTCTTTGCCTGAGCAGTCATTCCAAAGGAAAATGAAGCGACAACAAGAGCAATACTCATCAATACAGACAGAACTTTACTCGGTTTAAACGCCACTGATTTCACTGCCTTCCTTATTAAGGTATTTTCTCATAGTGATAAGCGAACCGCCTACACCGCTGACAATACCGATTGCAACAAATATTCCAAGCATCGGCAAAGCATAATCGGCAAAGGCAAGTGCCTTAAGTCCCAAGGACTCGATAAGCTCCGCAAATTCCTTAATTGCCAGCTCATAAAGACCCCAAACAAGACCGAGGCTGATTACACCCGAGGTTATACCCAGTATAATACCCTCAACAACAAAAGGCAGTCTGACAAAGGAATTAGTTGCACCTACTGATTTCATAATGCTGATTTCAAGACGTCTGCTGTATACGGTAAGCTTAATTGTATTTGAAATAATAAACAGAGAAATTATGAAAAGCACAGAAATAATTACTATGGCAATAACAGAAATACCCTGTCTGATAGCAACAAGCTTCTGAGCAAGATTTTTATTTTCTCTGATTGTATCAACGTGATCAAGAGCCTTAAGCTTTTCAACGGTCTGGTCAAATTGGTCAAGATTAGTAACCGTAACCTTATAAGCGTCAGGCAAAGGAATATCAGAGCTAATCTGAGTGAAGAATTCTGCCTGAGCCTCCTCCATTGTAGCAAGCTGCTCAGCCCAAGCGGTTTCCTTAGGGACAAACTCGGTTTTCTCAATATTTCCCACAGCCTTGATATTTACGTCCATTTGGGCGATTTCTTCATCTGTGGTACCATCCGCAACGTAAACCATAATTACGTTTTCATCTTCAATTCTTGAAAGCAGGGAATCAATATTAAGGAAAATCATTGAAGCGGAGCCGATAAGAACAAGACAGCTCATAAGTACACAGATTGATGCAATAGACATCATTCTGTTGGTCCAGGTATTTCTGAAGCCTTCCTTGATAAGATATTTTAAGCTTGAGCCTGTCATTATTCTTCACCTCCCTGTGCAGTGAGCTTGTCCTCGGTATTTTCTGCCTTTGATACAACATCCTCTAAATTATCAAAAACGTCGTCAAGCTCAACATTATCAATGGCAACATCCTCTTCAAAGAAGAACATATCAGTCTCCTCCTTGGGATTATCGCCTGTAAACTGTGCATGAGTAGGGTCGGGAGTATCGGAAACAACCTCTCCGTTTTTAATAACAATAACTCTTCTTTGGAATGAACGAACAAGGTCATGCTCATGAGTTACCATTATTACGGTTGTGCCGGCATTATTGATTTTTGTAAGAAGTCCTACAATCTCGTGGCTCATTTCGGGGTCAACGTTACCTGTAGGCTCGTCGGCAATAATAACCTTTGGATTATTAACAAGGGCTCTTGCAAGAGAAACTCTCTGCTGTTCACCGCCTGAAAGCTCGTTAGGATAAGAACGTGCCTTTTGAGAAAGACCTACAAGCTGAAGAATATAGGGTACTCTTTTTCTGATTTCCTTTTCCTTAGCACCGATAACACGCATAGCAAATGCCACGTTATCGTAAACAGTCATTTTCGGAATAAGTCTGAAATCCTGAAAAACAATACCCATTTCACGTCTGTAATAGGGCACCATTCTCTTTTTAAGGGTTGACGAGGAATAATCGTTAAAAATAATTTCACCCTCAGTAGGCTTTTCCTCGTGCATTATTAATTTAAGAAAGGTACTTTTACCTGCACCTGATGAACCGACCACGAATACAAATTCGCCGTCCTCAATTTTAATATTGACATTTGACAGAGCATGAGTTCCGTTGCTGTCATATACCTTTGATACATTTCTGAATTCAATCACAATTCTTACCTCTTAATAAAATATGAATTAAACAAATGCGACTTAACACATTTTCACATATACATTTATATAATATAACAAGTCATATAATAAATCAAGTTTTTTCTGTTACTGTTTTGTAAACTATGGCGTAAAAATGCTGAAAAATTGTGTCAGACAAAGAAAAAATAAGCATATTTAGTATATCGTTTCCAAAATAAAGTTACAAAAAAATAAAAATAGATTGATTCATACTGCCATATAAATTCGGGTTTGGCAGGCTGAGCCTGCACGCAGACGAGAAGATAGACAATTAAATAATTGACACCTTTTCCCGACAATAAATAGTTTTACAAATTAGGGTTTATCGAGATGTTGTTGAATGAAGCAACTGCTTATAGCGGGCTTGCAATGCAAGCCCCTACGAAAGCTTGTTCCCTCGGCACAGTACGCAAC
>CALYNW010000139.1 GCA_945224895.1 uncultured Clostridia bacterium | reverse complement strand
CCTTATCGGCAACAGAGTCGATATTGATATTCCAAGCATTCTTTGTAAGGTCGTCATTTTTATGCTCGTTTGCAAAGGCGATTGAGCCTCTTAAGCCTGCCTCCTCAGAGCCGCAGTTAAAATCAACAATACGGCAGTTCTTTGGCATTTTGTCAGGATTTTCGGCAAAATACTTTGTTACTGCATAGCTAAGTGCACAGCCTGTTGCATTATCCATAGCGCCTCTTGATGCATTTCTCGGATGAGGGTCAGCCCACATAATTACAAAGCAGCTGCCTATTGCCGTGATTATAGGAAGAAAACGAAGTATAAATTTGAATATGTAGAATGATTTTGAATACTGAATAAGGTTAATTGCCCACAAAGCACCAAAATACTCGCCTGCATAAATTACAGACATAGCAATGGAAATACCGATAAGAAGAAATACACAAACGGCACCGAAGCCTACCTTACCGTAGGTTGCGATAATTCCCATAACAGGCTTATCCTTATACTTATAAGCATGCTCTGAATGTCTCCAGGTCCAGCTTGTATCAGTATGACCCGAAAGAATAATTGTATAATCATACTTTCCGTCAGGCGGTAAAAGCTCACCATATGTATTCTGTGAAATTTCCTGCTTAAAGAACATATCAAACCAAGTCTTATAAAGGAACACGCTCAAAACAAGCCAAGCAACAACTGCAACACCTGAAAGAGCCATACCGAACCAAAGGGTAGGAATAGCAAGGGCAAGATAAACAAGCCCACTCATAATAAGACCGAACCAGCCGGCATACGGAATACCGCCGATAGATGCTCTCGGAGAAACTGCAAATTCCTCCTGCTTAGGAGTAATTCCGATTTCCTTAAGCTTTTCGCCCATATAGTCGGCATACTTTTTTTCGCCCTCGGAGCCCGGAAGTCTTGAGCCAATCTTCTTTGCGGCATAATTAACTATATCGTAGGCTTCCTGAGCGTACTTTCTGTTTTCCTCTTTCATTTAAGGACCTCCAAAAAAATATTTTTCCTCTTTTATGACAAATATATACGTCATATCACTTCTATCTTATCACAATATTATTCCTTTTTCAATAAAATAAAAATGATTAAGACAAATGATGAATAAAAAGTCCCGATAAAAGCTTAGGCTCAAACCAAGTAGATTTGGGCGGCATAATAAGTCCTGCGTCTGCAATAGACATCAAATCCTCAACCGTTGTGGGATACATTGCAAACGCAACAGTCATATCGGAGCCGACTCTTTTTTCAAGCTCATCAAGCCCTCTTATTCCACCGATAAAGTCTATCCTATCATTTGTTTTCGGATTTTTGATATTCAAAATCGGATCAAGCAGGCTGTTTTGAAGAATAGAAACATCAAGCCTTGCCACAGGGTCGGACTCGTCTATAATATCCTCCCTTGCTCTAAGGGAATACCATTGATTTTCAAGGTACATACCGAAGGTATGCTTTTCTTTAGGGCGGTACTGACCTACTGATTTCTCTATTTCAAATTTTTCAGAAACTGTCTTGAGAAATTCATCGGCGGTAAGTCCGTTTAAATCCCTGACAACTCTGTTGTAGTCCATAATTTTCAGCTCATCATCGGGAAATGCCACTGCAAGGAAAAAGTTAAATTCCTCCTGTCCCGAATAATCGGGGTTATCTTCCCGTCTTTTTTCTCCTACCTTGACAGCAGAGGCGCACCTGTGGTGACCATCGGCAATATACATCGACTGCACCCTTTCAAATGCAGAGGAAATTTTATTAACCGTTTCACTATCGTCAACAACCCAAACCGTTTGCTCTACACCGTCGGATACAAAATCATATTCGGGATTATGAGAAGAAATCCATTCCGATACAATACTGTCTACAACATCGCTTTTTTTGTATGTAAGAAAAATGGGGCCTGTATTTGCATCACAGGTATCAACGTGACGGATACGGTCCTGCTCCTTTTTTGCAAGAGTATACTCGTGCTTTTTGATTACGTTATTCTTATAATCGTCAATAGAGGCACAGCCTGCAATTCCCGTCTGACCTCTGCCGTTCATTATCTGCCTGTAAATATAAAAGCAGGGTGCTTTGTCCTGAACAAGGGCTCCGGAATTTTCAAGGCTTAAAAGATTTTCCTTTGCCTTTTCGTAAACGATGTCGTCATATAAATCAGTCCCCTCAGGCAAATCTATTTCCGCCTTATCCACGTGGAGAAAGGAATATGGATTACCCTTTACCGCCTCTCTTGCCTCGTCACTGCTCATAACGTCATATGGCAAGGCAGGGATAAGGGACTGCTTTGATTTTTCGGGTCTGTAGGCTTTAAAGCCTCTGAATACTGCCATAAGCTACCTCGTAATCATTTAGTTATTTTTTTCGTATATCATACGTAAGCCGTCGATAAGAAGATTTTTATCAACGATTACGTCTGTGTCGCAATACTTGGAAATCACTCCGCCGAGACCACCTGTAATAATGACTGTTGCTTTTTCCCCAAGCTCCTTTTCAAATCTTTTAACAAGACCGTCAATCATAGCGGCGGTGCCGTAAACAGTACCGCTTCGCATACAGTCGATTGTGTTTGTACCGATAGGGCTTTTGGGAGCAACAATTTCAATCTGCGGGAGCTGTGCCGTACCTGAGGCAAGAGCCGTCAAGGCAGTCTTTACTCCGCACAAAATTGAACAGCCGATAAAGCAGCCGTCCCTGTCAATAACAGAGGCAGTAGTTGCCGTGCCCAAATCAAAAATAATCTGAGGGCAGGGATACTTTGCAATACTTGCAACAGCACCCACCACCATATCTGCACCAAGCTCGGCAGGGTTATTCGTTTTTATATGAAGTCCTGTTTTTATTCCGGGACCTATGACTATAGGCTTTTTGCCTGTAATAAGCATAATCGCCTTTGATATTGTTCTGTTAAGAGGGGGAACAACTGAAGATAAAGCACTTCCCTCAATTTCCTCAGGCTTAATTTTACATATTTCAAAAATACTGTTAAGCTTTATTGCATATTCCTCAGCCGAGTCATTAACCGCCGTTGAAAGACGGCACTCATTAACGAGCCTTTCGCCCTCAAGAAAGCCTAAAACAATATTCGTATTTCCTACATCTACAGCAAGAATCATAGCTTTTCCTTTCTGCCGATTTTAACAAGCTTAACAATAGTAGGTGAAAGAATAATATTTGCGCCAAGCTCAAACAGGAAGTTAGCACCTACCAAGCCTACAAGCATATACTGAAATACATTTGTACCTGCTGCCCATTCCTTTACGGTTTCAAAGAAGAAAAGTCGACAGCCGATTAAAAATACTCCCGTATTTACTACAGGGCATACAACCGCAGAGGCTATAACAGCCGCAATTCTGTTTTTCTTTTCAATCAATGTGTAAACTGCGCCTGCGGTAAGACCTGCCAGCATTCCCTTAAGAAGAACGGTAACAACTGTTCCGATAGGGTTGATTGCAAGAAATACTCCTGCGTCGCCTGAAAGAAGCACGGCAACACCGAAGGCAAGTCCCAGCCATCCGCCTGCCAAGGTTCCGTAAAGAGCCGCACCGACGGCAATGGGAATAAGTACAAGGGAGATTGAAAAGGGTCCGAATCTGATGAAGCTTCCTAAAAGCTGAAGCACTGCAACGATTGCCGTAAGCAGTCCTATCCCTGCAATTTTCTTTGTGTTTTGTTTCATATTAATTTTTCCTTTCTGCTACTGTTCCATAGGCTCAAACAGTAAAACACCAAGCTGTCCTTACCCGACAAATATTATTTTGTCTGCGGATACAATGCGTTACTATTATATTATAATAACAATTTAATGTAAAGTGAAAAGTAAAAATCGAGAAAAATAAAATGAATATTAAATTTTTTTCGTTAGATACTTGTTTTTAGCAGATACTTGTAATAGAATATGCTTGTAAATAAACTGCGGAGGTGAAAAAATGAAATACGTTTGCACAGTATGCGGCTGGGTATATGACGAAGAAGCAGGTTGCCCTGACGCAGGAATTGAACCCGGCACAAAATGGGAGGATATCCCCGAGGATTTTGAATGTCCTCTCTGCAATGTCGGAAAAGAAATGTTTGAGGCAGAGTAATTTTTCAGCATAAAAATAACCACGAACAGGATTGAAAAATCAAGTTCGTGGCTTTTTATTTAGGCAATAAAGAGCAATCCAAACCTGCCAAAAATGCAGAATTAAAGCGACTTTTGAACCTTTCG
>CALYNW010000138.1 GCA_945224895.1 uncultured Clostridia bacterium | reverse complement strand
ACCGCACACTGAGCATTTATTTACTATACTTCCGTTGGCACTCATTGTTGCCTTTGTTACCTTACCTGCGTCATACTTATGGCCTGTGGCTTTAACAATAACATGGTCGCCCATAACAGCATCGCCACATAATTCGCAGATATATGCAACCTCATAACCACCTGCTTTTGTGCAGGTTGGCTCAACACGGTTGCGCTCAACCTTATTCAGCTTTCCGTGAGGTAGATTAGGAACAACCTCTTGTGCTACTAAAATCTCGCCACATTCAGATCAATGGCTACCCTCTGTCAGACCTGATTTTTTACATGTTGCAGGAACTGCCTCATCAATTACAGGTGTATGCTTGTGTTCAAATTGTTTGTTGTCAACAACTAAATTTGACACTAAACCACTTTTGCATAGTTCAAATGTAATAGCACAGCCATCAGTTTCTTTATGTGTATAATATTCACTATCACTAATTCCTTCATGAATAAAACTAAAATTATGCGTGTAATTTCCTTTTATTATTCCTAAGCCACCAGTAATACCGCCTGCTCTTAATTCAAACAAATAATATTTAATTACTGAATCATCTGAATATGTTATTTTACATTCAAAATAACCGTCATTTATTGCCTCAAAAATATCAATATCTTCAATTGGTTTTATTTGAGTAATTTCAAATTTTACCGGTGTAACATCAACTGCTTCAATAGTAGATGTTGTTTCCATATTTAGGTATTCAACAATAAAATCATTAGTTCCAACTTTTATTTCATTTGGAATTGAAATATATACTGAAGCGTTATCAATACCATCATCCAAGTCATAATAACTGCCAACATCATAGAAGGTTTTTGATGTGCCGTCCTTATAATTGATAGTTAAGTCAAATATAGGAGTGCAATACGATTCTGAAGATAATGCTTTGTTCTTTGCAGGGGAAGCAGAAATGCTTTCAATTGGATTTTCAACGATTGTTACAGGAACATGTACACTCTTGCCATAGTCTTCAACAATAATTTCAAATGTAGTTTCTCCTAAGCCTTAATAATAGAAAGAATTTGTTGTACAAGAAAGCTCATCACCATTTTTGTTTACGAATCGCCAATCACTATATGTATAGGTTTCAAATGTTCCATCCTTTAAATGAACTATTAGCTTATCTCCAACATTAAAACTAGGTGCATAGTAGCACCACTTTTTACTGTTGTTGAAATCAGTTCCGTATGTTTTTTCGACAATCTTATATTCCTTAATAGGTACGAATTCACAGAAATCAACAGGGTTTTCGATAATTGTAACAGGAACATTCACTTTCATTCCATAGAACGGAATGTTCATTTCAAATGTTGTTTCGCCCGTACCGTTGAAAACAAATTCCTCCACTCTGGTATCAATAGTTTTGCCTGTGTCGGAAATGAAATCCCATCTATCTACATTAAATACATAAGACTCGGTTGTGCCGTTTTTGAAATTAACGACAATCTCATCTCCGTTTCTAAAGTAAGGCGGCCTGTATCTATAACCGTCTTCTGTCTCGTTACCGTTAGCATTCATATAGCAGGTAAACGGAGAAACAGGGTTAAATGCTATTGATGCAACAGGATTTTCGATAATTGTTACAGGAACACTGATGTTCTTTCCATAATCATCAACAATGATTTCAAATGTAGTTTCGCCTGTTGTGTCAAATCGGAACGATTCGCTTCTGATGTATATAGAGTCATCGTTTTCGTTTTTAAATTCATAGTCTTTAAAAGTATAGATTTCATTTGAACCGTTCTTTAAATGAACTATAAACTGATCGCCATCGTTGAAATTCGGTCCCCAATAGTACCAACCGTCTTCGCCGTCATAAAAACCATTTGTATTTTCCATTATCTCGTATGGCTTTGCAGGAACAAATTCACAAGACTCAACAGGGTCTTCAATAATAGTTACTGGAACAGAAACAGACATACTATAATTATGTAAACCGATAGTTGTCTCTGTTTCGCCTAATCCACTAAAAACGAAAGAACTATAATATACCGACAGTCTTTCGCCGTTACTGTTTTCAAAGGAGTAGCTACCCCATCCGCTATATTGATTTACAAATGTATCTGTTGTTCCATCTGTATAATTTATTTCAATAGTGTCTCCCTTATTAAAATAAATTTCGTTATATTCCCAAACGCCGTCTTTATATTCGTATCCATGTGTGCGCTCAACAATTTCAAGAGGCTTTATAGGATTAAACGTAAATGACTCAATAGGATTTTCGATAATTGTTACAGGAACATTGATTGTCTTGCCATACTTATCAACGCGAACCTCGAATGTTGTTTCGCCTAAGCCTGAAAAATCAAATCCATAGCGATAAATCGATAAAGTTTCTCCGTTTTCATTTAAGAAATCGAAATTATTATAGATATATTTGGTACTTGTTCCGTCATTAAAGTGAATAATAATTCTGTCGCCGTTTTGGAAGCTTGGAGCATAGTAATACCATGTATCTCCGTTCTCATAGCCGTTTGTATTTTCAAAAAGCTCGTAAGGCTTAATAGGAACTAACTCGCAATAATCAACAGGATCTTCAATGATTGTTACAGGAACCTTCAATGGCGTTTCAACATTTTCAATACGAACCTCGAACGTTGTTTCGCCTAAGCCATCAAAAGAGAAGCCGTTATAATAGCAAGAAAGCTCATTGCCGTCTTGATTTATAAATCTATAATCCTCACGGGTATAGGTTTCGGTTGAGCCATCGGTATAATGAATAATAATCTGGTCGCCGTTATTGATTTCGGGAGTATAATAATACCAAACATCATTATCCATATAACCGTTTGTTTTTTCAATGATTTCATACGGCTCGACAACAACATACTCATAATAATCGACAGGGTCTTCGATAATTGTTACGGGGACTTGTGTTGTCATACCGCTATATTCAATGACAAAATAGTTTTCGCCGCCGATTGACCAATTTCCGTTTTGCTCATCGTACATACTTATTTCATCAATGCTAATTGAGGGAAATCCGTCAGCAATAAAACACCAGCCATTGCTATTGAGTGTATAGCTAACAGAATTGCCACTATCATCGGTCAGCGTAAGAATATCGCCATTCCTTAAACTTGGAAGATAATAGTGGAACGTACCACCAGAATCATTCCAGCCATTTGTATTCTTTATAATTTCGTATGGAGAAGCAGGAGTGAAGCTAATAGATGTCCACACAGCCTCGGTATTTTCATTCGAGGCTTCAGTTGTATTAGCAAATGCAGAAAAGTACAATCCGGCAGTTAAGGAGACAAGCATAACTACCGAAAGGAATAATGACATTGCCTTTTTGAAAAATATTTTCATAAAATTACCTCCTTAATTATTCTTTGTATAATAATTATAAAACATCGTTAATATTATGTCAATAATTTGTGTATAATTTACTAATAATCATTAAAACACATTTGATATTGACTTAAATATAGTAAAAAATATTTATCCCATCAGTCGCATATAAAATGCAACAGCTCCCCTTTATTGCATAAAAGAGGAGCCGTGATAGGTTGATATTTAATTAGTCACCATTGTTAAAATCAGGGGCATAATAATACCATCTGTTTTCATCAAAATCAAAATCACCGTGTGTATTTTCAATAATTTCATAAGGCTTTGCAGGGGACAATGTAAACGATTCAACTGAACTATTAATGGCAAATGCAGAAAAATCCACACCGGCTATTACACTGAAAAGCATAACAGCTGCCAATAATAATGATGTAACCTTTTTCATTTTTTATCTCCTTAAAATTATATCTCCTCAAAATTATTTTGCTATTACTGCGAAATAAATAATTAAGACTGCGCCGAGAATAATTCTGTACCAACCGAATGGCTTGAAATCGTGCTTTTTAATAAAGCTCATAAGGAACTTGATACAAAGAAGTGACACAACAAAAGCAACAACCATACCGATTGCAAGGGTTATCAGCTCTTCTCCCGTGAAATTAAATCCGAATTTAACAAGCTTTAACGCACTGGCACCAACCATTGTAGGTACTGCAAGGAAGAAGGTAAATTCCGCAGCAGCAGTACGTGAAACACCGATTAAAAGTGCGCCGATAATTGTTGCGCCTGAACGAGATGTACCCGGAATCATTGAAAGCACCTGAAAAAGACCTATAATAAAAGCTGTTTTATATGTAATGTCGTCAAGTGCCTGAATTTTAGGCGTTCTTTTTTTATTCCAATTTTCGAGAAGAATAAAGGCTACGCCGTAATCAATCTGCATAACTG
>CALYNW010000137.1 GCA_945224895.1 uncultured Clostridia bacterium | reverse complement strand
AGTATCCTTTTTTCAAGTCGGCTGATATAGGATTGTGAAATTCCCAGCTCGTCGGCAAGCTCCTTTTGAGTATGGCTCTGCTGTCCGTTAAGACCGAAGCGCATTATCATAAGACGTCGTTCCTTTTCGGGTAAAGCATTAACCGTATTCATAAGCACTCTTTTTTCGTCGTCGTACTCTATCTCCTCGTAAACGTCGTTTGGCTCTGTTCCCAGAACATCTCGGAGTGTAAGCTCATTCCCGTCCCAATCAACCGACAGTGGCTCATCAAAGGACATTTCGCTTTTCATACTGTTCACCTTTCTCAGGTGCATTAGTATTTCATTTTCTATACATCTTGAAGCATAGGTGGCAAGCTTTATGTTTTTATCGGGGTTAAAGGTCTTAACTGCTTTCATAAGCCCGATTGTTCCTATTGACACCAAGTCCTCTGTTGAGGTTGTTTTAGTTTCAAATTTCTTTGATATGTACACAACAAGTCGCAAATTGTGAATTATCAGAAGCTCTCTGTTGTCCTCTATCCCCTGTCTTAGCTCATCCATTATCTGCTGTTCCTTTTCCTTTGATAAAGGCGGTGGCAGGGTTTCGGGACCGTTGATATAATAACACTTCTGCTTTTTAAACAGTCTTAAAAATATTTTCTTTAAATATTTAATCATACAGCACCTCAGATATTTAAAATTTCGGGATTGATTATTGCGGAAAAATCCTTTGACTCCACCGATGACATTGCTATGTAAACCCTGTCCGTTTCAAAGGAATTTTTACCGTTTGATATAACGACCTTGTCAGGCTTAAATGCCTGCAATACTCCCTCACCTCCAACTGTGTTATACGGCACCACCCTTTCGGCATCAAAGCTGATTTTACTCTTATCCGCAACAATTACGGGATAGTCGGAAAACGGCTCCTTTAGCTTATTTCCGCTGTCTGAAAGAGCATATAAATGGGTGGTTCTGCCGTTTTTATCTATGGTCACAGAATAAATCTGCTTTTTTTCTATTGTGTGATTATATATTTTTATAACCGCTACGGAAATTAAGTAAGCAAATAATGCGCTCAAAAGCAAAATTTTTGCCGAAATGTCAAAATAAACGGTACCGTTGTTAAGTGCTATTCCCGAGGATTTGAATATTAATTGAATGGCAACAATTATTCCTAAGAATACAAGATTTGAAAAATAAAAAAGCAGTGCAGATTTAAGAAATACAGTAAGCCTGATAAAGCCAAAGGCTATGAATACTATCAAAAAAGAGGCTAAAATTTTTCCCATTGCAGTGACAAGAAAATTAAGATTATCCGCAAGTATTACTAATGAATACAAGCCACCTACGGCAGATGCAAAAAGCAGATGTATAATTTTTTTATCACGTTTGAGAAGTAACGATGTAAACAAAAGCAGAAGATATGTAATGAAAAAGTTTACCACAAAAAGCACATCAACATATATAACCAAAAAAATACCCCCTCCCTGATTACAATTAT
The DNA here is from genome assembly GCA_945224895.1 of uncultured Clostridia bacterium. Taxonomy (GTDB): domain Bacteria; phylum Bacillota; class Clostridia; order Oscillospirales; family Acutalibacteraceae; genus Eubacterium_R. Next base: position 2,788 of record CALYNW010000137.1, on the reverse strand, counting down.
AATCAATGGGAAGGGGTAATTTTGTCATAATTACTCTGTTATTTCAATAGTTTCTATAACAACATCATAGACAGGCTTATCGCCCATACCTGTTCTTGTTGAGGCGATATCCTCAAGAACATCTGCGCCGTCTGTCAGCATACCGAAAACAGTATGGTGGAAATCAAGCCAAGGTGTTCCGCCAACCTCTTTATATTTATCTATGACCTCCTGCGGATAGCCGTTATCCTTAAGCTGCTCCATCTGTGCAAGAAGATTATCAGGAACAGTTTTTGCCTGAACGATAAAGAACTGTGAGCCGTTTGTATTCGGTCCGCTGTTAGCCATTGAAAGAGCACCGTAATAATTTCTTGCGTCAATGGTAAATTCGTCCTCAAAGGCTTTGCCCCATATTGACTCACCGCCGCAGCCTGTACCTGTGGGATCGCCGCCCTGAATCATAAAATCCTTGATCACTCTGTGGAAAATCAAGCCGTCATAGTAGCCGTTCTTTGCGTGGGTGGTGAAATTTTCTACTGCCTTGGGAGCAGCCGCTTCGTTAAGCTCAAAGGTCATATCGCCTTTATTTGTTTTAATTTTTGCTGTAATCATCGTATTTTACCCTTTCGTTAATTTTTCTTAATTCTTCCCTGTCAATTTTTTCTACCTCTCTGTCATAGGTTAAAAGTCCGTTAAGCTCATCCTCAACGTCTGTTACCTGAGTATATACTGTGGCAGAAAGACCGTCCTTAATCTGAGGGATAATAACGTTATTATATAGCTTTGAATAAGCCTTTGTAAGACTGTCCTTGCTGAAATAAACCTTATAGCCGAACATCTTATCATTAAAGGTATGACCTGCTACCTTTAAGCCAAGACCTCCAAACTCCGAAAGCACATACGGTCTGTTTCCCTTTTTGACCTTAATGGGAGTAAAGTATATATGCTTTGAAATAACGTCTGAAAAGCCCATATCGTGCCAGCCTGAGGTTGTATCAATAATTCTTGTAGAATCAAGAGACTTCATTTTTTCATAAGCCTTTTCGCTGTCAAACTGTCCCCAGCCCTCGTTAAACGGAACCCAAACCGCAATACAGGGGCAGTTATAAAGGAGCTCCACAGTATCCTCCATTTCACGATAATAGAGCTTTCTTGCTTCTAAATCGGTTCTGTGGAAATTTCTGTAATTCCTATCATCAAGGGTGATATTTACAAATGGAATAACGGAAACCTCGGCACCGTATTTTCCGCCTCCGTTTACCATATCCTGCCATACGATAATTCCGTTTACATCACAGTAATGATACCACAAAAGAGGCTCAATTTTAATATGCTTACGAAGCATATTAAAGCCACAGTCCTTAACAAATCTAACATCGTTTTCCATAGTCTCATATGACGGCGGTGTTAAAAAGCCGTCGGGATAATAGCCTTGGTCAAGGAGTCCGTTATGGAAATATGGCTTGTTATTTAGAAACAGTCTTTTTATTCCCTTTTCGTCCTCACCGATACTGAATTTTCTCATACCGAAATATGATTTTATCTTTTCACCGTGTGCCTTAAACACTACGTTGTACAGGAACGGATTTTCAGGACTCCATGGCTTAAAATCGGGAATTTTAACTGTTTTATCCGTGGTATCTGCGATTAGCTCCTTGCCGTCATATATAAGAACCTCAACCTCGTCGGTACCGAAATATTCAAAGGTTACCTGCTCCTTATCGTAATCGGGAGTAATCTTAACTCTCTCAAGATATTTAACAGGTGTTGATTCAAGCCAAACCGTCTGCCAAATTCCGCTTTGAGGAGAATACCATATACCGCCTCTGTTAAGCTTCTGCTTACCTCTTGAATATTCGTTAGTGTCGGTATAGTCAAAGGCATAAACCATTATCTGATTTTCGCCGTCGGTTATGTAATCTGTTATTTCAAATTTAAAGGGAGTATATCCGCCCTTATGCTCTCCAACCTTATTACCATTTATATATACAACTGCAATCTGGTCAACTGCTCCGAAGTTCACAAAAACTCTGCCTTTATTAAAGTCCTCGGGAATAGTAAATTTTCTCTCATATACGAGATATTCGTCAGGCATAATACGTCTGTTCATACCCGAAAGCTCTGTCTCTGGAGAAAAAGGAACATTGATACGACTGTTGAATTTAAAGGGTACTGTTTTAATATTATCATAGCGTTCAATGCTACCGTTTGATTTTTTTGCAGACATAACGGCACAGTTCCAAAGTCAGTTAAGATTTATAAAGCTGTCACGAACAAACTGCGGTCTCGGATATTCGGGAAGCGGATTTGACAAATCAAGCTCCCTTCCCCATTTTGTCATCAGCATATTTATCCCTCACTTACAATTTTGCCATTAATAATTTGTATACGTTTATTGCAGATTTCCACTGCCGCTTTTTTATGAGAAACGATAATACAGGTAATATTATCAAGTGATTTAAGGTTAGTTAAAAACTGCTTTTCCGTTTCCTCATCAAGTGCAGAGGTTGCCTCGTCAAGAAGAAGAATGGGAGAATTTGCAAGCAGGCTTCTTGCGATTGCAAGCCTTTGCACCTGTCCCTCTGAAAGTCCCATACCCTTTTCACCTATAACGGTATTAAGACCTAAGGGCAGTTCGTCAATAAACTGCTTTGCACAGCTTATTGTTATCGCCTGTTCAATCTGCTCGTCGGTAACGTCATCATTTATAAAAGTAAGATTATCTCTTATTGTACCTGAAATAAGCATATTGCCCTTAGGAACATATGAAAACAGCTGTAGTGTATTCCTTTCAACAGGTATTTAACCG
>CALYNW010000136.1 GCA_945224895.1 uncultured Clostridia bacterium | reverse complement strand
TAACGGAAAAAGACACAATTTGACAAATACTAATTTATATAGTAAAACAGGAGGGTTGTGGCCCTCCTGTTTTTTATTTTACATATACTGCTTTTACCGATGACCAAGAGCCGTAAGCCTTTTCTCCGCCTGCTTTTGTATATGCTCTCACACGAACATAATATTTCTTTTTGCTTTTGGCAGTTTTTATAGTCTTTGAAAAATCATTTTTACTGACATTCACAGTTTTGCAATTTGACGAAAAATTCTTTTTTGTTGACCACTGTACCTGATAGCCTGAGCAATTCGTATATTTCCACTTAACGGTTATTTTCTTTTTTGAGGAGCTTTTTGCCGATTTTACAGAGGTCTTTTTCGGCTTTGTTGCCGCTTTTACGTATTTACTCTTTTTGCCCTCAACGCCGTCTCTTATTGCCGAAACTCTGAATTTATATACGGAGCCTGCCTCAAGTCCTTCTATCTTATAATTATTTACGGTAGGGAGAATTCTTGCAATTTCCTCATACTGCTTTGAATTTTCATTATAAATGTAGATTACATAAAGGTCACATACAGGAAGTCTGTCCCATATAATTCTTACGGCAGAGGTTGAACGGGATTTTACCTTCAGTCCTGTTACGTCACTGCCTGCGGTTGCTCTTGTGTCAGTATCGGAATAAAGTCCCCAAACGGTTGTACCGTCTGAATTTTTACCTCCTGCGCAGACCTTTACTGAATATTCATTACCCTGTGTAAGTCCCGAAAGAGTTGCATAATTTGTTGTTACCGTTTTTGTAAATGTACTTGATTTAGTATTATTTGTTACGTAAATTCTGTAGCTTGATGCTCCGGGAACAGGAGTCCAAGTATATGTCAGGGAGTCCTTGCTGTTTGAAACATAAGTCAAGCCCTCAACCTTCTGCGGAACTATTTTAAATCTGAATCTCTTTTTAAAGCCCTCAAAGGCTCCGATTCCAACAGCGTCAACTATTCCATAGCCAATATTAATGTTATTTGAATATACGAGGGTATAATCAATATCCTTTAAAACAGATACTCCGCCGAAATCAACAATGGGCTCAGGTGTAACAGGCATACCTGTATATATCTGATTTTCAATATCGTAAACATCACCTGTGTATCTGAAATTAACATCAACATTACCCTTTATTCCCGAAACGTGTCCTTTTGAGGTATGCTGCCAGTATTCAAAGTCTCCCTCATAGGTGGTTTTTGTGCTGTAATTTGCAAGCCAAACAGTATAAAGGGAAGAAATTTTATCGGCATTCAAATGGTTAAGCAGGAAATCTTCGCAGGCATACAGACAGCCGTCATATCCCGCAGAAGCAACGGTATCAAGAAAAGCAAGGGCATTAGCCGTCATTCTTTCCTTTGACAGATTGGCACTGTCAAGCCTGCCCGCCTTTGTACCTGCAAATTCATAGTCCAAAACTACAGGCATTGTGATATTATATCCCGAAATTGCGTTTAAAAGCTTTGTTGCCTCCTGAACAGCCTCTGTGGTTGTAAGCGCTTGAGAATACCAATAAACGCCTACATCAAGACCTGCTGCAACAGCATCATTAATGTATTTTTTATAATTTTTATCTAAATTAAGTGAGAATGATGATTTTGTATATCCCGTATATCCCACACGGACAAAGACGTAGTCAATACCGTCAGCCTTAACCTTTTGGAAATTAATATCACCGTTGTGATGAGATACGTCAATACCATAGGAAATATCAAAGCCGTCAAATCTTGACTGATGGGTATATGTCATATTCGTATATTTACTTTTAAGCTTTACTGCGGCAGAGACAGTCATAGTCGACTGAAAAACCATAACCACCGCTAATAAAGCAGATATTATTTTAGTTATTTTTTTCATTTTAATTTCCCTTTTGAGTTTTACTGTAATAATAATTGAAATCTACATTTTTACTGCTAATACCGTCACAGCTTCCCGCACGTGAATACTGCCACATTTTATAGTTTAAACCGTAGCCCACCTGAGAATTATAATCAGCCACCCATATCATTATGTCTTTATTAAGACTGTCGGTATCAATGTTAAACGCTAAAACCGATGACGAAGCATAAACACCCGAGGCATAACCGCCCTCCTGTATTTCTTCGCAAAAGGCATTAATTATTCCGGTATTTTCCTCCCTGCTTAAATAAGCATTATGAAGACGTCCTGTTTTTGATCCGTACTCATCTGTTGGATATTCAAAATCAATAACAATGGGAAGATTGGGAGAATAGTGTCTGATTTTCTTCAAGACAAATTTTGCCTCCTCCCTTGCCTCCTCCTCGCTTACTGCCTGAGAATAGAAATAAACTCCAAAGGGTATACCCGACTTCTGAGCACCCTTTAAATTTTCCTTTGCATACTTATCCTCAACGTTTTTTCCTGAACCGTAGCCTCTATAGCCCACTCGGATAAATGCAAAATCCACACTGTCACTGACCTTATCCCAGTCAATTTCACCGTTATGCTCCGAAACATCAATACCTGCTGCGACATCCTTTTGAAAATCAAAATATTCAATTTCACGTTCACGGCTTTTTTCCGATGAGCAAATTGCAGTCACCGTCAATGCCACCGCAACAATTAAAGCAACAATAATCACAGCTGTTTTTTTATTCACCCTTGTTTTGACCGCAGTCGCCATACTATTCCACCCTTCAACAGTGCTTTCTATAGTAACATATATAAAATATAAAATCTACAACCGAAACGGAAAATTCACAAAATTAACATTATTTTCCGTTCACGCTTTAAATCGGGTTATTGACAAGCTATGCTATACTATTATAATATAGAACAAAGAAAAATTTGTAAGGTGAATGAAATGGATAATATGACAAACACATATTTCAAAAGAAAGCTTCCTGTTCCGCAGGAAATAAAAAAAGAAATGCCTCTTTCTGCCGAGGCTGAAAAAATCAAAACCGCCCGTGATAAAGAAATCGCAAGGGTATTTACAGGAGAAAGCGACAAATTTCTTCTCATAATCGGTCCCTGCTCTGCAGACAGGAGAGATTCCGTTCTTGACTATATCCGCCGTCTTGCTCTTATTCAGACAGACGTTCAGGATAAAATCATAATTATTCCACGTATCTACACAGGAAAGCCAAGAACTACCGGTGCCGGCTACAAGGGTATGCTCCACCAACCGGATCCCGACAAAAAGCCCGATATGTTAGAGGGCATCAAGGCAATCCGTGAGCTTCACAAGGACGCTATAGAGGAAACAGGTCTTACCTGCGCTGACGAAATGCTCTATCCTCAGAATTACAGATACCTTTCAGATTTGCTTTCATATGTTGCAATCGGTGCAAGGTCTGTTGAAAATCAGGAGCACAGGCTTGTATCGTCAGGTATGGATATTCCCGTAGGTATGAAAAATCCCACAAGCGGTGACCTGTCTATTATGCTTAACTCAATAAGAGCCGCCCACGGCGACCACACCTTCCTTTACAGAGGCTGGGAGGTTGAGTCAAAGGGCAACCCTCTCGCCCACGCAATACTCAGAGGCAGTGTAAGCAAGCACGGCAATAATCACGCTAACTATCACTATGAGGATTTAAGACAGCTTTATGATATGTACTGCACAGGTGATTTTGTAAATCCTGCCGTTATTGTCGACACTAACCACAGCAATTCAGGTAAAAAATATCTTGAGCAGGTTAGAATTGCCAACGAGGTTCTACATTCAATGCGTCACAGTGATGATATCAAATCAATGGTAAAGGGCTTCATGATAGAGTCATACATTGAGGACGGATGTCAGAAGGTTGAGGACGGTGTTTACGGAAAATCAATCACCGACCCGTGTCTCGGCTGGGATAAAACAAAGGATATGATTTATTCAATCGCAGACCAACTGTAATTATCTATGAAATACGAAAATGTATGTGAGGCTCGATTTATCAGCAGACCAAACAGATTTATTGCAAGGGTTATGCTTAATGGTGAAGAGCTTACGGTTCACGTAAAAAATACAGGACGTTGCCGTGAGCTTTTGACCGAAAATGCAAGAGTAATCCTTGAGAAAAGCAGTAATCCGAACAGGAAAACTCAGTATGACCTTATTGCAGTTTACAAGGGTGATACTCTTGTGAATATGGACTCTCAAAGTCCTAACAGGGCTGTGGGAGAATGGCTGAGGGCAGGAGGATTTTTGGAAAATCCCACTCTTGTAAAGCCTGAAAGCACCTTCGGTAAATCACGGCTGGACTTCTACTTAGAAACCGAAAATGAGAAAGCGTACATAGAGGTCAAGGGTGTTACGCTTGAAGA
>CALYNW010000135.1 GCA_945224895.1 uncultured Clostridia bacterium | reverse complement strand
CTCATAGCCTGAAAAGGTATGGGCAACATACCATTTTGCTTCTTCCATACAAGCCTCCCGAATAAAAGTGTAGTTTTTTATAAGCCTTCTAACAATTATTCAGCAGCCTTTGTTGTTGCTTTGGTTGTATTCTCTGTTGCTTCCTTAAGGGCTGCCTCTGTAGTAGCCTCCCCTTCCTGAGAAACAGATGTGGTGGTTTTCGTATCTTCTGCAAGATTTTTAATTCCCTTCATTCCGAGAGAGAGAAGTGAATCGACACCGTAGATACAAATACCTACGACAAAAACAACGATAAGAACGATTACGGTGTTTTTAAGCACGTCCTTTCCGTTTGCCCAAACAACCTTTTTGCCCTCTGCTTTAACGCTTTTGAAGAATGATGCAATGGATTTAAAAGGATTTTTCTTCGACTTCTTCTTTGCCTTTGGCTTATTTGCTTTATCGGCTTTTTCAGGCTTTTCAGCCTTCTTTGAAGTCTTCTTTTCTTCAGCCATTTGCTCCTCCTCCTGTTACTTTGTCTCTCTGTGGAGAGTATGCTTTTTGCAGAAAGGACAATACTTATTCATTTCCAATCTGTCAGGTGTGTTCTTCTTGTTTTTCATTGTGTTGTAATTGCGCTGTTTGCATTCAGTGCAAGCTAAGGTAATCTTAACTCTCATAAATAGCACCTCCGTTAAAATTTCGATAATTAATCTCCCTCGTTCGCCACGCAAAGCGAAGCAGGCAAAAAAATAAGGCCCTGCGGCTCCTTCAACCTACTACGAGGTAACGCTAATATACCACATCGTCAAGTAATAGTCAAGCATTTTTTATAAAAAGTTTGCATTTAGACAAGTTTTATATTATTATAATGTAAGCAATCGAAAGATAGCAGAATATATTGTGCAGGATGATAGTAATGACCACAATTATTATAGGTGGCGGTGCAAGCGGACTTGCCTGTGCTGTCAGGCTAAAACAGAACATTCCCGACAGTGACGTAATTGTTCTTGAAAGAATGAATACCGTCGGCAAAAAAATTCTCGCTACCGGAAACGGCAGATGCAATTTTTCAAATATATATGCTGAGCATTGCGATGAGGTTCTTGACTTTTTTCACGGCTTGGGACTGATTGAAAGAGCAGACGGGGAAGGCAGACTGTACCCCTACTCAAATCAGTCATCAACCCTTCTTGAAGCACTTACAGAAAATTGCAAAAAGCTTGGCGTTGAAATTATAACAGACTGTACCGTTATCGGAATCGACAGGGATTTATGTGTAACAACAGACTGTGGAATTTATATGGCTGACAATATTGTCGTTGCCACAGGCGGTATGGCTCAGAAAAACCTCGGCTCTGACGGAAGCGGCTTTTCTCTCTTTAAATCTATCGGTCACAAAATCACACCTCTCTCCCCTGCTCTTGTTCAGCTTACATCATCAAGTAAATATCCAAGAGCACTTAAGGGTCAAAGAGTAAAATGCAATATGACAATACTCCTTGACGGTGAAGCAAAATGCAGTCAATTCGGCGAGGTTCTTTTTACCGACTACGGACTTTCGGGTATTGTAACAATGAATCTATCCGAAGCAGTCAGTGAAAATTTTTCCTCAGATATCCCGAAAAAATGTATTGCTTCTCTTGACCTGATACCCGATATGACCGAGCAGGAAATATCAGATTATCTCAGTCGTTTCGGAAATTTAAGCGGTATTCTCGGCAGAAAAATATCGGATATAATAGAAAAGCAATCTGCCGGTGATTCGGAAAGAACGGCGCATATAGCAAAAAACTGGCAATTAATCATAACAGGAACTAAAGGCTATGATTTTGCACAGATTACAAAGGGCGGAGCCGACTTAAAGGAATTTGACGGCTTTCAGTCAAAAAAGGTCAGCGGTGTCTACGCCTGCGGAGAAGTCCTTGACAGGCATTTCCCCTGCGGAGGCTTCAATCTTAATTTTGCTTTTTACAGCGGTATCAAAGCAGCAGACCAAATTACAGAAAAAAACTAATTTACAACAGGTACACAATATGATAAGAATTAACGAAATAAGATTATCTCTTGATGAGGACGAATCCCTGCTAAAAAGCAAGGCGGCTAAAGTTCTCAAAATCAACGAAAAATATATAGACTCCTATACTATTTATAAAAAAAGTGTTGACGCCAGAAAAAAGGATGATGTTCATTTCACATATTCGGTAGATGTAATCATCAGCCTTGACGAAAATCAGATTACTCAAAAATGCAAATCAAGCAAGGTTCAGCTTGTTAAGCCCTACAAATACGAAATGCCTGAAAACAAAAGGGTAAGCAATTTCAGACCTGTTGTTGTAGGCTTCGGTCCTGCCGGAATGTTTGCAGGTCTTATTCTTGCTCAGGCAGGCTTAAAGCCGATAATCCTTGAAAGAGGAAAGGATGTTGACACCCGACAAAAGGATGTTAATAAATTTTGGAAAACAAGAGAGCTTAACGAGGAGTCAAATGTACAGTTTGGTGAAGGCGGAGCAGGTACATTTTCAGACGGAAAGCTGACTACGGGAATTAAAAGTCCATATATCAAAAAGGTTCTTGAGGAGCTTTACGAGGCAGGTGCCCCCGAGGAAATTTTATATTCATCAAAGCCACACATCGGCACTGACAGGCTGACTGTTGTTGTTAAAAATATCCGCAAAAAAATAGAATCTCTCGGTGGAGAGGTCAGACTCGAATGTAAGCTTGAAAAAATCATAAAAGCAAACGGCTTTGTTCACGGCATAACATATTCAAAAAACGGCGAATTTTACGATATGGAATGTGACAGCGTAATTATGGCAATCGGTCACAGTGCAAGAGACACCGTTGAAATGATGTATAATATGGGCGTTGAAATTATACAAAAGCCGTTTTCCGTGGGTGCAAGAATTGAGCATCCTCAAAGGCTTATTAACGAGGCACAGTACGGCAGATTTGCAAGCCACCCAAAGCTTGGCGCCGCAGATTACAAGCTTGCCTGTCACGGTCTGCACGAAAGAGGAGCATACACCTTCTGTATGTGTCCCGGAGGTACGGTTGTTGCCGCCGCCAGTGAAAAGGAGGGCGTAATCGTAAATGGTATGAGCTCCCTTGCACGTGACGGAGAAAATGCTAACTCGGCATTGCTTGTTGGAATTGAGCCAAAGGATTTTCCCTCTGACCACCCTCTTGCAGGAATATACTATCAACGTGAAATTGAGCATAGTGCATATGTGCTTGCAGGAAGCAATTACAGTGCACCTGCACAGCTTGTAGGCGATTTTCTCAATGGCATTGAAAGTAAGGAGCTCGGAAATGTTAAGCCCACCTGCCCCACAGGTGTTACGCTGACAAATCTTGATGAATGTCTGCCCCAAAGGGTTTGTGCAACAATGAAATCGGCTATTGTTGAAATGGATAAAAAGCTCAAGGGCTTTAATCTTTACGACGCTGTGCTGACGGCTCCCGAAACGAGGTCGTCAAGCTCAGTCAGAATTTTAAGAGACGAATTTATGCAGTGCAACATCAGAGGAGTTTATCCCTGCGGAGAAGGCGCAGGATATGCAGGGGGTATAGTATCTGCCGCAGTTGACGGAATAAAATGCGCCCATGCAGTCCTTGATGACGAGCATTAATTTACCGAGGTATAGCAAATGAGAATGAAGAGGAAGAAAAATCTTGACGAAAGAATTAATGCGTCGTCGGATTATCTCATAACAATGAAAAACGATTCTTTAAACTATAAAGATGCCGTTAATGAAAATCACATAATTGACTTTAAGGAAATATTTAAAAATGATAAGCCTGTTTATCTTGAAATAGGCAGTGGCAAGGGTCAGTTCGGCTGTACCTTTGCAAAGGAAAACCCCGACAAAAATATTCTTTGCGTTGAAAGAAATAAAAATGTGCTTATCCTTGCCATTGACTCTGCGAGAGAAATGAGACTTGATAATATTATGTTCCTTTGCGGAACGGCTGAATATCTGCCGTCATACATAGAAGAAAAATCCGTCGAGACAATTTTTCTTAATTTTTCCTGCCCTTTTCCAAAACATAGGCACATTGCACACAGGCTTACAAATCCACGCTTTCTTGAAATATACAAAAAGATACTTAAGCCTGACGGCGTAATCTGTCAGAAAACAGACAATATGCACTTTTTTGAATATTCTATCGAAGCATTTTCCTCCTGTGGCTTTAAGCTTTCAAACATTTCTCTTGATTTACATAACAGTGATTTTGAAGGAAATATTGTTACGGAGTATGAGCAAAAGTTTTCTTCGCAGGGCTTACCAATCTATCGCCTTGAAGCAAG
>CALYNW010000134.1 GCA_945224895.1 uncultured Clostridia bacterium | reverse complement strand
ATATTTATAATTCAACCTTCATAGTCTTACCGTTATTTTCTCTTGATTCGTCGGCAAGATAAACTGCAATGTGTCCTGCAACTGAGTAGAATATTGATGTGCAGGCAAGACTTTGCTGTTCGCCCTGAATGAATTTTACAAAGTCTGCGGCAAGTCTTTCGTCTCCACCGCCGTGTCCGCCATAGGCACCAACCATATCGCCCTTAACATTAAGGTCAACCTCTTCAATGTCACATTCTTCGTTGTGTGCGTTAGGTGACGGATTGATTTTTGAAACATAGAATTTTGATTCTTCAAAATTACCGTAAATTTCGCCCTTAGTTCCTATAATATGAATTCTTCTCATAGGCTCTGACGAACCGCCAACCATATTATGAGTACCTGTTGCACCGTTTGCAAAATTGATAAGCACGGACTGGTGGTCAACAACATTGTTATCGCACTTATAAATACACCTTGCATAGGGACTGTCGCTTTTCATCAATGCAATTTTATCCTCTATTGTTGGATTTTCAATGCTTTCAAGAGCATCCCATACATAGAATGACCAACGGTCGGGATTGTCAATATAAAGCCTTTTGGTAGAGAATAAGCAGGTGTCAACAAGAGGGCAGTCCTTCATACAAATTGTGCCTGCCTCCTTAGGCGCATTTTCAGGCTTGAACTGATATTTGCTTCCAAATGAGGAAATCTGAACAGGCTTTGTATCAGCCATCATCCACATTATTATGTCAAGGTCATGACAGCATTTTGCAAGAAGCATAGAGGTATGGCATTTGTCGGAATTTGCCCATTTGCCCCTTATGTATGAGGTTGAAAGATGATGATACGAAACGTGCTCATTTGTCTGAATATTAATTATGTCACCGATTTCACCGTTTACAATTCTTTCTTTAATTCCGTAATAAAACGGAGTATATCTGAGAACGTGGCAAATCATAACCTTAGAATTATTTTTCTTTGCGCATTCCACAAGCTCTCTCATTTCAGCTTCATTAACTGCAAATGGCTTTTCAAGGAGCATATCATATCCGCAGTTTAAAAGAGGAATAGATGTTTCAATATGCTGTTCATCCATAGTTCCGTTAATTATTGCATCGGCAAGGCTGGCTTTCTTTGCAAGCTCCTGTGCACTTTCAAAGCACATATCCTCGTCAAATCCGAAGTATTCCATACAATGCTTTCTTCTGACCGGATTTGGGTCTGCAACGCCCACAATTTTTAGCTTGTCGGGATCGGTTTTTGCAAGCTCACTGTATACCATTGCTCTGTGACCTGCGCCTACTATTATTGCCGTAACAGGTGAATTGCTCATATCTACTACCTCTCGTTATATAATTTACATAATAATATAACAAATAATATAAAATGTAAAGTAAAAATCAGCTTTTATTTTTATTATGTTGACATAAATTGTAAATCTATCTATAATTAAATAAATTATTTAATATCTAAGGTGAGATTTTGAAAAAGCTTCTTTTTTATCTCAAGGGTTATGTTAAGGAGTCCGTGTTTGCTCCGCTGTTTAAGCTTCTTGAAGCATCTTTTGAGCTTATCGTTCCCCTTGTTATTGCATCAATTATTGATACGGGAATTAAAAATAGTAATGTAATTTATATATTAGGCAGAGGCGGAGTACTTGTTGCTCTTGCTCTTGTGGGTATGGTTGCGGCAATAACTGCTCAGTATTTTGCGGCAAAGGCGGCAACAGGCTTCGGCAGAGAGCTGAGACATTCGCTTTTTGAAAAAATACAGTCTCTTTCCTTTAGTGAGCTTGACAACCTCGGAACATCATCCCTGATAACAAGAATGACTACCGACGTTAATCAGGTGCAAAACGGAGTTAATCTTATTTTAAGGCTGTTTCTTCGTTCACCGTTTATTGTTTTCGGCGCAATGATAATGGCATTTTTTATTGATGTTAAATGTGCTCTTGTTTTTGTTGTGGCAATAGTTTTGCTTTCAGTAGTTATCTTCGGCATTATGGCTTATACAATACCAAGACATAGAAATGTTCAAAATAAGCTTGACAGCGTTACACTTATTACAAGAGAAAATCTTGAGGGTGCAAGAGTAATAAGAGCATTTACGGGAGAAGAAAATGAGATTAAAGAATTTAACAGGCGAAACAATGCTCTTTCCTCATTTCAAAAGTCAGTAGGAAAAATATCAGCCCTTTTAAATCCTGTAACCTATGTGATTATAAATATTGCTATTGTTGCTCTTGTTTACACTGGTGCCGTAAAGGTTAATATCGGTGATTTGTCTCAGGGACAGGTTGTGGCTTTGTATAACTATATGAGCCAAATACTTGTTGAGCTTATTAAGCTTGCAAATCTGATTGTTACTGTAACAAAGGCATTTGCCTCTGCGGATAGAATTAATGCAGTATTTGATAAATGCAGTACACTTGAACACAATAATAACAACGTTAAATCTGATTCTTATATTAAATTTGATAATGTATCCCTTACCTATAACGGTGCATCTGCCGAATCCCTGACAGATATTTCATTTACTGCAAACAGGGGAGATGTTATAGGAATTATCGGTGGTACAGGCTCTGGAAAATCAAGCCTTGTATCTCTTATACCTCATTTTTATGACGCAACAAAGGGAACTGTTTTCGTTGACGGAAAGGATGTTAAATCATTTGATGATGAGATATTAAGGAAAAAGGTTGGCTTTGTTCAGCAAAAGGCGGTGCTTTTTAAAGGCACGGTTAGAGATAACATAAAATGGGGCAGGGGAAATGCCACCGACGAGGAAATAATCACTGCCTTAAAATCAGCTCAGATATATGACACCATAGAAGAAAAGGGTGGTCTTGATTTCTTTATTGAGCAAAACGGCTCCAACCTTTCAGGCGGACAAAAGCAAAGACTGTCTGTTGCAAGAGCATTAGTCAGAAAGCCTGAAATTCTTGTCCTTGACGATTCTTCTTCTGCCCTTGATTTCGCTACAGAAGCAAGAATGAGAGATGTTATTTATTCTCTTGAATATAACCCCACAATATTTATCGTTTCTCAAAGGGCTTCATCTGTTATGAGCGCCGATAAAATTATTGTTCTTGATGACGGAAAATGTGTCGGAATTGGCAGTCACAGCGAACTTCTTGAAGACTGTCCTGTATATCGTGAGATATACAGCTCACAGTTTGGAAGGGAGGAAGCATAATGAATAATAAAAGCACACTTAAAAAGGTTTTCTCCTATATCGGAAAATATAAATATTATCTTTTGTTATCCTTGATTTTTGCCGCTGTAAGCGTAGGTATTACTCTTTATATACCTATCCTAATCGGTAAAGCAATAGACTGTATAATCGGTTTTCAGAACGTTGATTTTGAAAAAATGATTTCTATTCTTATTAAATCAGGAGTCTTGATAGGAATAGTTGCAGTTGTACAGTGGCTTATGAATGTCTGCAATAACAGGATTACGTATAATGTTTCAAGAGATTTGAGACGTAAAGCCTTTGAAAAAATTGAGGTATTGCCCTGCTCTTACCTTGATTCACATCCAAAGGGGGATATTGTCAGCCGTGTTATAAGCGACGTTGACCAGCTTTCAGACGGTCTGCTTATGGGCTTTACACAGTTTTTTACAGGTGTAATTACAATTCTCGGAACCCTTGCATTTATGCTTTCAATTAATGTGTGGATAACACTTGTAGTTGTAATAGTTACACCGTTATCCTTTTTTATTGCAAGATTTATCGCAAGGAAAACCTATAAAATGTTTTCCTTGCAGTCATCAGCAAGAGGGGAGCAGACTTCTTTTATAGATGAAATGATATCAAATCAAAAGGTTGCCGATGCCTACTCTATGGATGAAAAAAATCTTGAAAGGTTTGACGAGATAAATGAACGTCTTGCCGATTATTCGTTAAAGGCAACATTTTATTCATCAATCACAAATCCTGCAACAAGATTTGTAAACAGCATTGTGTACGCAAGCGTGGCTATTTTCGGTGCAATTATGGCAATTAAAGGCAATATAACAGTAGGCATTCTTTCCTGCTTTTTATCGTATGCTAACCAGTATACTAAGCCTTTTAATGAGATTAGCTCGGTTGTTACTGAGCTTCAAAACGCACTTGCCTGTGCCTCAAGAATACTCAATCTTATTGAGGAGGAAAGCATTGAGCCTGACGACGAAAATGCAAAGGAGCTTAAAAATGTCAGCGGAAATGTAGATATTGAAAATCTGAAATTTTCTTATACCCCTGAAAAGGAGCTTATTAAAAATCTAAATCTGTCTGTTAAACAGGGTATGACGGTTGCCATTGTCGGTCCCACCGGATGCGG
>CALYNW010000133.1 GCA_945224895.1 uncultured Clostridia bacterium | reverse complement strand
CGTCCACCTCCCAGATTAGATTATATACGGTACTGATTTTTGGCAGTCAACATAGTGCTTTCCGTTTTTATAAAATCCCACAAGAACTCCGCATATCATATCGTCAGTTACATATTCTTTGTTAAGAAGATTATCTCCCACAATCACATAGTGGTCGTCACAGACCTTGATTATCCTGTGCATTATGTACTTTCCCGAAGATGTTACATAAACAGGAACATCATACTTTTTCAGTCTGCCTTTATTTTTTACAACGATAATGTTATCCTTCTGTTGGTGAATAAGAGGCTCCATCGACGAACCCATTGTAAGTCCCGTATACTGACCGTAGGTATCGAGAACTTCTTTAAGCGTCATTTCCTCCAATAGGACACCTCCCCTTATAATATTAATACTTGAAGAAATTATAGCAGATAAACATCAATATTGCAATAAACAAATAATGCTCTGTTGACAAAAGTGAAAATATATGCTAATATGATATGCAATAGATAGAAAGAACAAAGCCGAGCTATTGCATAGTTCGGCAATTTTTTATGTTCAAACAAAGGAGAAAAAAATGGATTACGATTTAATAATTGTCGGCTCCGGTCCCGCAGGAATTTTTACAGCACTTGAGCTTATCAAAAGGGATTCAAGGAAAAGGATGCTTTTGATAGAAAAAGGAAAGCCTGTTGACAGGCGCCACTGTCCAAAGGCTGAAATAGGTCATTGTGTAAACTGTAAGCCAAGCTGTGCTATCACAACAGGATTTTCAGGTGCAGGTGCATTTTCAGACGGTAAATTAAGTCTCAGCTACGAGGTTGGAGGTGATTTACCCGACCTTATAGGAAGTGAGCTTGCTCAGGAGCTTATTGATTATACCGACAAAATTTATCTTGAGTTCGGCGCAGATACAAAAATTGAAGGAATCAACACCGGTGACGCAATTAAGGAAATCAGAAAAAATGCCATTAAGGCAGGCTTGAAGCTTGTTGACTGCCCTATCCGTCATTTAGGTACCGAAAAGGCTCAGGAGCTTTATCTTAAAATTCAAAATTATCTTTCCGATAACGGCGTTGATATGATGTTCTCAACAGAATGTAAAAATATCATTATTGAGGACAAGGTCTGCAAGGGTGTAATAATCAACGAAAACGGTGCTGAAAGAACGATAACTGCCCCCGAAATTGTTATTGCTACAGGCAGGAGAGGTGCCGACTGGCTTGAAAAGCTATGTACAGAGCATCAAATTGCTCATAAGCCGGGTACTGTTGATATCGGTGTTCGTGTGGAATGCAGAAATGAGGTTATGGAAAAGGTAAACGAGGCACTTTATGAGTCAAAGCTTATCGGTTATCCGAGACCTTGGAAAAATAAGGTTCGTACCTTCTGTCAAAATCCGGGAGGATTTGTTGCACAGGAAAACTACGATAACGACCTTGCAGTTGTAAACGGTCACAGCTATAAGGATAAAAAAAGTGAAAACACGAACCTTGCAATCCTCGTAAGTCATAACTTTACAGAACCATTTAACCAGCCTATTGAATATGCTCAAAAGGTTGGTGAGCTTACAAATATGCTTGGTGCAGGTCACATTATGGTACAGCGCTTCGGCGATATCCTTGACGGTAAGAGAACCTGGCAGCATGAGCTTTCAAAGAGCAATGTTAAGCCTACTCTTAAGGACGCTGTTGCAGGTGATATTACAGCCGCAATGCCATATCGTGCAATGACTAACATTATTGAATTTATCAAAATGCTTGACGTAGTTGTTCCGGGCTTTGCTTCCACGGAAACACTACTTTACAGTCCCGAGCTTAAATTTTACAGTAACAAGGTCAGAATGGACGAGCATCTCAACACAAATATTAAAGGACTTCACTGCCTCGGTGACAGCTCAGGCTGGACAAGAGGTCTTATGATGGCAAGTGTTATGGGTGTTTTAATGGGCAGAGAGCTTTCCGAAAATGAATAATTATTAAGCCGATTCTTTTATGAGTCGGCTTTTTCTATAAATATATATTAATATTGCAATAATACTTTAAAAGTGGTAAAATACTTTCAATATACAGTAGGAGGACTAAATATGCTTTATTCTGAAATGAACAAGGACCAGCTTCTTCAGGAGAAAAAGGAGCTTAAGAAGAGATATGACGCCTTCAAGGCAAGAGGACTTCAGCTTGATATGAGCAGAGGTAAGCCCGGTAAGGACCAGCTTGATTTATCAACAGGAATTTATGACGTAAAAAATTACATTGCAGACGGTCTTGACGTACGTAACTATGGTATGCTTGACGGTATTCCAAGCTGTAAAAAGCTTTTTGCAGATCTTTTAGATGTTGATGCTAAAAATGTTATCATTGGACCGAATGCAAGCCTTACGCTTATGTTTGACTACATCTGTCAGTGCTATACCCACGGTGCAGGTGATACTCCCTGGTGCAGGCTTGATGAGGTTAAATTCCTCTGCCCTGTTCCGGGATATGACAGACATTTTACTATCTGCGAGCATTTCGGCATTAAAATGATAAATGTGCCTATGACTGATGAGGGTCCCGATATGGACGCTGTTGAGGAGCTTGTTAAGGACAAAAATGTTAAGGGTATGTTCTGCGTTCCTAAATATTCAAATCCACAGGGCATAACCTATTCAGACGAAACCGTTAAAAGAATTGCGGCATTAAAGCCTGCGGCAAAGGATTTCAGAATCATTTGGGATAACGCTTACTTTATTCACGACCTTACGGATAATGGTGATGAGCTTTTGAACATATTTGATGTTCTTCCGAAATACAACAACGAGGATATGGTTATCGAGGTTTGCTCGACCTCGAAAATTACATTCCCCGGTGCAGGTGTTTCAGCACTTATTGCCAGCGATGACAATATTGCGTCAATTAAAAAGCGTCTGAACGCTCAGACAATCAGCTACGATAAAATGAATCAGCACCGCCACGTTCAGTTCTTCGGAAATGCTGACGGCGTCAGAGAGCATATGAGAAAGCATGCAAGCATACTCAAGCCGAAATTTGATATAGTTCTTAAGCATCTTGATGATGAATTATCAGGAAAAGGTATAGCAAGCTGGGTTGAGCCTAACGGCGGATATTTCATCAGCCTTGACGTTATGGAGGGCTGTGCAAAGAGAACAGGAGAGCTTTGCAGGGAGGCAGGAGTTACACTTACAACTGTAGGTGCAACATATCCCTACGGCATTGACCCTCATGACAGTAACATTCGTATTGCTCCGTCATTCCCACCTGTTGCTGAGCTTGACGTTGCCGCAGAGCTTCTGTGCATATGTGTACGTCTTGCCTGCGTTGAAAAGCTTTTAGGATAATGGAGATAGGAGCATCAACCGCCTGTTTCTACCCTCTTGAAACAGAAAAGGCATTACAAAGAGTTTGTGATTTAGGCTTTAAGGCTACTGAGGTCTTTATGAATTCTCCCTGTGAGCTTGAGGAAGGCTTTGTTAAAAATTTAAAAAGCATTGCAGATAACAGCGGTACAAAAATTATATCTGTTCATCCCTTTTCAAGCTTTCTTGAATCCTCCTGTATTTTCGGAGATTATCAGAGAAGATTTAACGATTTTATCGGGATTTACGAAAAAACCTGTCATGCCGCCGCAATGCTCGGTGCAGGCATAGTTGTTATTCACGGCGCAGTTGCAAAGCCGAAAATACCTATTCCCGACGAAAGATATTTTGAACGCTTTAAAATGCTTATTGATATCGGTAAGCGTGAGGGTGTAACCGTATGTCAGGAAAATGTAAATAGGTTTAAAAGCGAAAGCATTGATTTCTGCAAAAAAATGAGGAATGCTTTGGGTGACGATTATCATATGGTATTTGACATCAAGCAGACTGTCAGGGCAGGACAAAATACCTTTAGATTTTTAGAGGAATTTAAAAATGAAATATCTCACGTTCATATTAGTGATAACGGAGTAAACGGAGACTGTCTCCCGCCGGGAAAGGGCAGCTTTGATTTTGAAAAATTATTCAGAATTTTAAACGGTGCGGATTATAACGGCAGTTACATTATTGAAATATATTCGGGAAACCTTGACGTTGCCGAGGAATTGAAGGAAAGCAAGGCATATCTAAAAAAGCTATGAGTAAAATCAATAACAGAACAAAAGGAATAATGTGTATTCTGCTGTCAGCACTTTGCTTCAGCGGAATGAGTAGCTTTATTAACCTTTCAGGCGATGTTCCTGTGGCACAAAAGGTTTTTTTCAGAAATCTTGTTGCGTTATTTCTTGCTACCATAACGCTAATAAAAAACAAGGAAAGCTTAAAGCCACACAAGGAATCTATAAAGTATCACC
>CALYNW010000132.1 GCA_945224895.1 uncultured Clostridia bacterium | reverse complement strand
GGTAGAACACACTACTCAATGTTTTTTGCAGGTGCTATTGTTATGTCTTCTTTTTTATACATCAACGATAATTTCAGTTTGCCTCTTTGGGCTAAATGCTTTGCAGGTATGCTGATTATAACTACGGTTGAGCTTGTATTCGGCATTGCCTTTAACCTTATTTTAAGGGAGCACGTTTGGGATTATTCAAACGTACCGCTTAACCTTATGGGACAAATCTGCGTTCCTTTTTCGCTTTTATGGTTTATGCTTTCGGGTGCAGTATTCAAGATAATGGAAAAGGCCAGCATTAGGATATAAAGCATTATTCATTAGCAAAATCAATAGATAATTCACCATTTCTAAGTGCAAGAGAATTAAATGAATTGTCGTCATTTTGTATAAGTATAAATTCTCCGCAGGAAATTTTGCCCTCGTATTTAAAGCCTGACTCTATCTTTCGTACATTCAGCTCCTGTGTATTATTTATATATTCAAAGGTCTCATAAATAACTATGGCAACATTTTCTCTTTCAAAATTACTGCCGTCGATATCATAGGAAAAATCGTCATAAAGAAATGTAAGCCTTTCTCCGTTATATCGCATTATCATATTTTCAGCCGAGGTTGATGTTACGGAAACTACTACTTCCTCCTCGCTTTTACAAATTCTGCAGGAATATAAAAAATCCCCTGAGGTTACCACTGCGTTCTGTTCAAAGGACGCCGGTATCTCAGGGGTATAATTTTTTACCTTACAGCCTGCAAGAAGCAGAAAAACTAAAAACAAAGGCACTATTTTTTTCAATAAGCTCAGTCCCGATTTTCAAATTCGGACAAAACAGCACCTAAAAGAGAAATCATATCCTCTACGGTCATTCCCCTTTGCGAAAGCTCACTTGCACAAATATCACCCGTATAGCCGTGAATAAACACAGCCGCCTTTGCGGCATCAAAGGGAGTCATATTCTGAGCGATAAAGGCTCCTATCATTCCTGAAAGCATATCGCCTGTTCCGCCCATTGCCATACCCGGATTTCCCGTAGTGTTGAAATAAACCTCGTTTCCGTCGGTAACAACGGTATTTGCTCCTTTAAGAACAAGAATAACATTGTTTTCAGCGGCAAAGGCTTTTGCAACCTCTGCTCTGTGCGACTGAACATAATCAATGCTTTCTCCGATAAGCCTTGCCATTTCTCCCGGATGAGGAGTCATAACCACAGGTGCCTTTTTGTCCCTTATAATATCTATGAAAGGAGCTATGGCATTTATTCCGTCGGCATCAAGAACAATTGGAACCTCGCTTGTTTTTATAACCTGGTCGACTATAACCTGAATGTCGTCATTATTTCCGAGACCGCAGCCGATTACAACGCTGTCAGCCCATTTTAGCTCATCTGTCACATCATTTAAAGCACCCATTGACAGAGTTTTTTCCTCATTTTCACATAGTGGCTTAAATATAGGCTGAATCATATGGGAGGTCATTACGGGATAAATAGATTTAGGAAATGCACACTTGACAAGACCTGCTCCCGATTTCAGAGAAGCCTCACCGCAAATAACAGCCGCACCCGGCATAAGATAGGAGCCGCAGATATTAAGCTGATGTCCGAAGGTGCCTTTATTTGAATTTTTATCACGCTCTGTAAACAGCCTTCTGACATCTGCTTTAGTAATTGTTTGGGCATATCCGGTCTCGTAGCAGGATTCGGGAATACCGATATTTACGGTATAGGTTTTTCCGCAGTAAGCATTTGCAGGAGGAAGAATATGAGCAAATTTAAGCGTTGAAATTGCTATGGTGTAATCAGCCCTTACGGCATTAACAACACTTCCGTCTGTAGCATTTGTTCCGCTGGGAGTATCAATGCTTACAACCTTTGCAGGAGAATTATTTACTGCATCAAAGACCTTGTCAAAGGGTGGCTTAGGCTCGCCGTGAAAGCCTATTCCGAAAATACAGTCAATGATAATATCGCAATTCAATAAATTTTCTGTAAAGTTATAAACCTTTACGTTATTTTTAATTGCAAAGTTATAATACTTTACAGGCTCGGCAACAGTCGGCTCCTTGTCTGCAAGAACGATATAAGCATCACAGCCTATTTCGCAAAGAAGCTGTGTAATAACAAATCCATCGCCTGCATTTTTTCCGTTTCCGCAGATTACTGCTATACGTTTATTTTTTATTTCGTCACCGAAAATTTTGACTATTTTATGAAAGCAGGCTGTACCTGCCGCCTTCATAAGCCCTGCCTCAGTACATTCTGAGGCAAAGGCATTTTCCTCAACCTTTTTAATTTGCTTTGCAGTTAAAACTCTCATAAAATCACCATTTTACTACAACGGCAATAGCATATTCGCCGTCGTGGGATATTGACAAATCGCAGCTTTCATCATTTGCAATATAAGGCTTGCCCTTATCTGTGTAAAGTATTTCTACTTTACGGATAGGTCTTTTAATTCCTGTGCCAAGTGCTTTGAAATATGCTTCTTTTGCGGCAAAAAGCCCTGCATAATTTTCTATTGTTTTACAATGATTTAGCTCTGCTTCGGTATAAACCTCTCTGAGAAAGCTGTCACTTTTTATACTTTTTTCAATCCTTGATATTTTAACAATATCAGTACCGACCTTATACATTTAATCACCTATAGGCTTTACAACAAATGAAAGCTTTTTACCCTTTAGCTTACCGAGGCGGTATTTATTTGAGGTAAGAGGACCACAGGCATTTGAACCTGCGCCCAAAATCTCTGCGTCAATATTTATGCAGGACGTATTTCCTTTAGGCAAATCCTCCTTGTGCATAGCCTTAGCACACTGCTGAGGGGTAAAGGGGTTTGCAGAAAATACAAACGGTTTATCTATTGCCTCAAAGCTAAATCCCATACCGTCGCAATCGGTAATTTGTGCAAATCTGACATCACATCTTACTGCGCTTTCCTGTGGCTTTATGTAATTTTCAAACATATCCGAGATTTTACATTCATATATGCCTGTCAAAGCATGCTCCTTAAAATCGGGATAATTCACTTTATCACCGAGACCGAAATACTTAACATTTTCAAAGCAGGCAGGCATTTCCAGCTGAACACCGAAACGAGGTATTTGCATTTTCGGTTTACCTGAAATACAAGTATAATCAGCTTTAATTTCACCGTTTGAAAATACAGTATATTTCGCCTTAACCTCTGCAAGCTTTGACTTTAGCTTAGGAGCTATTACAACAATGGTGCTGTTAATTTCTGCAAATGTATCTTTGATTACATAATTATTATTCTTTGTATAATTAATCATAGAATCAAGTCTGCATTTTTCCCAAGCCCTTTTGATATTCATATCATTGTCAATAGGCGCTCTGTAGAGCTGTAAGCCAAAGCCTTTGAAATCCGAGCCCGGTACCTGATTAATAAGCTCCTTACCGTTATAAATGTATGATTCGATAAATCCTGTTGATTTATTAAATATCATCATACCCTTGTCAAAGTAGATAAACAGCTTATTTTCAGATTTTTCTGCTCTTATTTTACTGAGCCTTGACGGAGCAGTAAATGGTAAAACACCCTCAGAAAGAGTAATCTGCTCTGACGCAACAGGAAAATCTCCGTCAAAATAATCAAAGACAATAACACAATTTTTACTATTATCTGCATTTATTTCGGAAATTTCCTTTGTAACAGTCTGCTGAGGCGGAATATTAAGAGAAAAATCACCCTTTGATTTTTCTATTCCGTCAACAAGAAATCTGTATTTTACCGTAAATTCAGCATTTGCAAAATAACGGTAGCTCTTGAACTTGAATTTATTATTGCTGATTTTTTCAGCTCTTACAGGACGGTAGCAGACCTTCATCTGCAAAGCACCCGAATGGGGAGTTCTGTCAGGATAAAACAGACCGTCAACGCAGAAATTACCGTCGTGCTTTTCTTCACCATGGTCACCACCGTAGGTATATTCATATTTACCGTTTTCGTGATAAATTGCGTGGTCTGCAAACTCCCAAATGCAACCGCCCATAAGGTGGTCGGCACTGTAAAACGTCTGAACATATCTTTCAAGCTCGCCTGCACCAACTCCCATAGCGTGGGCATATTCACAAAGATAAAACGGCTTTTTATAAAACTTCGGAGCAGGTCCCTTTTCCTTGGCTATCATTTCAAGTATGTTTGGAAATGTATACATTTGAGAAACCACATCATAAGCCCAACGTCTTGTTCTGCAAACACCCTCATAATGAACAGGAATATCCGAAAGCCTTTTAAGATTGCTGTAACAGTAGTCCTGATTCTGTCTCTTATACACATCTCCGAGCCCACGAGACTAGGCATGATCT
>CALYNW010000131.1 GCA_945224895.1 uncultured Clostridia bacterium | reverse complement strand
CAGAGTCGGACCTTTAACCTTTGGTACAGATACAGAGATATTCTTGATATAGCTTCCATATGTACTGCCGCAAGGGAAAACGGCAATCAAAGAGAAAAAATAATTGATTTTTCAAATAAGCTTGACGGACTTGATAAGAATAGATTTCATCTGTTAAATTCAGATGCAGTAGAGGTCAGCTCCAGTCAGGTAAGAGAAAAAATAAAAAAAGGTGAGGATGTATCTTCACTTATACCCGAAAAGGTTTATAATTATATTGTTGAAAAGGGACTTTACAGTGTATAATATTGATGAATACAGCAGGGTTATAAGAGAGCGCCTTTCAGACTACAGATTTTATCATTCACTATGTGTGGCTGAAAGTGCAAAGGCACTTGCAAAAAAATACGGAGCAGATACAGAAAAGGCAGAGGTTGCCGGACTTCTTCACGACTCTATGAAGGAGGCTTCAAGAGAAGAACAGCTTTCTTACATTGAAAAAGCAGGAATTCAAATGACACCCTTTGAGAAAAAGGGAAAGAAATTTCTTCATCAGGTGTCGGGTGCCGCATTTGCAAAGGTTTATTTCGGCATTGATGATGAGGAAATATTAGGTGCAATACGTTATCACACAACAGGCAGAGCAAATATGACGCTTATGGAGGAGATAGTTTATCTTGCCGATTTCATATCTGCCGACCGTGATTATGACGACGTTGATATAATGAGAGCAAGGACCGAAAGCTCAAAGGAGGAGGGCTTGCTCTACTGTACAAAATATACAATTACCTCTGTGGTTGCTAAGGGTAAAGTCCTTAATACAGACACAGTGGAAACATATAACTGGATACTTGATAAGTATTTCAGTAAATAAAAGGGGATTTTAATGGAAAACATTGATATTGTTAAAACAGCCGTCAAAGCCATTGACAGCAAAAAGGGCGAAAATATTGAGGTTATCGGCATTGAGGATTTGACGATTATTGCAGATTATTTTGTTATCGCCACAGGTACAAGCACAACACAGGTTAAAGCACTTGCAGACGAGGTTGAATATAAGCTTTCTCTTGAGGGAGTTGAGCCGCATCATATTGAGGGCAGAAATACACCGTGGGTTTGCCTTGACTATAATTCGGTTGTAGTTCATATCTTCTACAAGGACCAGAGAGATTTTTACCGTCTTGAACGCTTATGGGAGGACGGAAAGAAAATAGATACAGCAAATTTTTTGGAGGATTAACATATGGAATACGATTTTAAAAAGATTGAAAAAAAGTGGCAAAATTACTGGTACGAAAATAATACCTTTGCGGCAAAGGACGACTATTCTCTGCCTAAGTATTACTGCCTTGTTGAGTTCCCTTATCCGTCGGGACAGGGACTTCACGTAGGTCATCCCCGTTCATATACGGCACTTGATATTGTTGCAAGAAAGAAAAGACTTCAGGGATATAATGTTCTTTATCCTATGGGCTGGGACGCCTTCGGTCTGCCAACCGAAAATTTTGCAATTAAAAATCATATTCACCCTGCCGAGGTAACAAAGAATAATGTTGCTCATTTTAAGGCACAGCTTCAGTCCTTGGGCTTTTCCTTTGACTGGACAAGAGAAATCAACACCACCGACCCGTCATACTACAAGTGGACTCAGTGGATTTTCCTTCAGCTTTTCAAAAAAGGTCTTGCTTATAAGAAGGAAATGGCAGTAAACTGGTGCACCTCCTGTAAGTGCGTGCTTGCCAACGAGGAGGTTGTAAACGGTGTTTGTGAGCGTTGCGGCAGTGAGGTTATCAGAAAAAATCAGAGCCAGTGGATGCTTAAAATCACCGATTACGCTCAAAGGCTTGTTGACGACCTTGATGACCTTGATTTCATTGACAGAGTAAAGGTTCAGCAGAAAAACTGGATAGGCAGGTCAACAGGTGCAGAGGTTGATTTCGGTACAACCTTAGGCGATACTCTTACCGTATATACAACAAGACCCGATACACTTTTCGGTGCTACATATATGGTTATTTCACCTGAGCACCCACTTATCGAAAAATGGGCAGACAGCCTTTCAAACATTGATGAAATCAGAAAATATCAGGACGAGGCTGCTCACAAATCAGACTTTGAAAGAACGGAGCTTAATAAGGATAAGACAGGTGTAAGGCTTCAGGGTGTTATGGGTATAAATCCCGTAAACGATACCGAAATTCCGATTTTCATTTCCGATTATGTTCTTACATCATACGGTACAGGCGCAATTATGGCAGTTCCCGCCCACGATACACGTGACTGGGAATTTGCCAAGAAATTTGATTTGCCTATTATCGAGGTTGTTGCAGGCTCAAAGGTAGGCGTCGAAAACGAGGCATTTACAGACTGTGCAACAGGTGTTATGACAAATTCAAGCTTCCTTACAGGTATGACTGTAGAGGAGGCAAAGGTTGCCATTACCCAGTGGCTTACAAAAGAGGGTAAGGGCAGACAAAAGGTAAACTTCAAGCTTCGTGACTGGGTATTCTCCCGTCAGAGATATTGGGGCGAGCCTATCCCGATTGTTAAATGTGACCATTGCGGATATGTTCCGATTCCCGAAAGCGAGCTTCCTCTTGAGCTTCCAAAGGTTGATTCCTATGAGCCAACAGATACAGGTGAATCACCGCTTGCAAAAATGACCGATTGGGTTAATACAACCTGTCCCGTTTGCGGCGGACCTGCAAAGAGGGAAACAGATACTATGCCTCAGTGGGCAGGCTCCTCATGGTATTTCCTCAGATATATGGATCCTCATAACGATGATGCACTTGTTTCTCCCGAGGCAGTTAAGTATTGGGGACCGGTTGACTGGTATAACGGCGGTATGGAGCATACAACTCTTCACCTGCTCTATTCACGTTTCTGGCATAAATTCCTCTATGATATCGGTGTAGTTCCTACAAAGGAGCCTTATGCAAAGCGTACCTCACACGGTATGATTTTGGGTGAAAACGGCGAAAAGATGTCAAAGTCAAGAGGAAATGTAGTAAACCCTGATGAGATTGTCGATAATTACGGCGCAGATACAATGCGTCTTTACGAAATGTTTATCGGCGACTTTGAAAAGGCTGCTCCTTGGAACAGCGACTCAATCAAGGGATGTAAGAGATTTATTGAGCGTTTTTGGAATCTTCAGGAAATTGTAAAGGATGGCGACAGCTATTCTTCCGACCTTGAAGCACTTATGCACAAGACAATTAAGAAGGTTACAGAGGATATTGATAATCTTAAGTGTAACACCGCTATTGCCTCAATGATGACTCTTGTAAATGAGATGTATGCAAAGGGTGTAAATAAAGCAGAGCTCAGAGCTTTGACTATAATGCTTAATCCATTTGCACCTCATGTTACTGAGGAGCTTTGGGAGGCTATGGACTTTGGCGGTATGGTGCACGAAGCAAAATGGCCTGAATTTGACGAGGAAAAGACAAAGGAAAATTCAGTGGAAATCGCTTTGCAGATTATGGGTAAGGTTCGTTCACGTATAACCGTTCCTGCCGATATCAGCAAGGAGGATGCTATTGCCTTGGCAAAGGCTGATGAAAAGATTGCAAGTGCTATTGAGGGCAAGACAATTAAGAAGGAAATTTATGTTCCCGGAAAGCTTGTAAATATCGTTGCAATTTAATTACGATTGCTGTAGAGGAAAATATGATGATTAACGGTTTTGATAAAAACTGGACAACAACAAACGGTAATGTACCTCTTAATAATAACGAGGTAGAAAGATATATTTCTGTCAGACCGAGCGAAAATCAGCTCCGTCTGGCAGACAGGCCTTTCTACTGCTTTATTCATTTCGGTATGAATACTGCTACAGGCAGAGAATGGGGGGCAGGAATTGAAACCGTAAAGGACTTTACCATTAAGAATATTGATGCTGCCCAGTGGGTTAGGGTGATAAAAGCAAGCGGTGCAACAGGTATAATTTTAACCTGTAAGCACCATGACGGATTTTGCCTTTGGAATAGTGAATATACCGATTTCTGCGTTAAAAACACCGATTTTAAAGGGGATATAGTTAAGCTTGTTTCCGACGAATGTCATAAGCAGGGAATGGATTTCGGAGTATATCTGTCCCCTTGGGATATGCACGATAAACGCTATGGCACAAAGGAATATGACGATTATTTCTGCAATCAACTTACGGAGCTTCTCACAAATTACGGAGAAATTTTTGAGGTTTGGTTTGACGGTGCAAAGGGCTCCAATGCGGTTAAATTCGAGTATGACTGGAAAAGGTATTATGAAATTATCCGTACCCTTCAGCCCTGTCTCTTATACACATCTCCGAGCCCACGAGACTAGGCATGATCT
>CALYNW010000130.1 GCA_945224895.1 uncultured Clostridia bacterium | reverse complement strand
ATGCTCCTGTTATCACAAGAATAATTGCAAGAATAACAATAAGGGCTTTATTACCGGCTGAAAGCCTGCCGCCCTTTTTGCCTTTTTTTCTTTTGCCACCGTCTTTGTTGTTGCGGTTTACTTGCCTGTCGCTGTTGTTATTGCTTTGGTGACTTACGCTTCTGTTTTTCGGTGCTCTGTCAAAATCCTCGTATCTTTCGCTGACAAAACGCTGACTGTTATTTTTCGATTCGTTGTCCTCACAGGGATTTATACCTCTTTGCTGATTATCTCTGATAACGCTGTCATTTCTTGTTTTATTGTTAAAGTCAAGGTCAATGGGCGAATAGCCGTAATAATTTTCTTCTTCGGGAACAGTTCTGTCAATATCGTCTCTGTTTTTGTTTGTGCCGAATCCTTCGTTTTCAAAACGAGGCATCGTACCACCTCCGTAAAAGTGTGAGAAAATATATAAAAATAATTGATTTTAATATCTGTTCATCAATTCTACTACAGATACTATATTATTTCAACAGTCATTTTGTAAAATCGGTTGACATTCCGTGTAAATTTTCTTAAAATAAATATTAGCGAGTCGGCGAGGCAGTTGCGTACCGATTTGGTATGAGGAAAGTCCGAGCAGCACAGAGCAGGATAACGGCTAACGGCCGCCGAGGGTGACCTTAGGGAAAGTGCAACAGAAATAAACCGCCTCGTATGAGGTAAGGGTGGAAAGGCGAGGTAAGAGCTCACCGAGGAGGTGGAGACATCTCCTGCCATGTAAACCCTATCCGCTGCAACATCGACTAAAGGGTTGTTTGCTCGACACATAACTTTGAAGGATGGCTTGAGCGCAGGAGCAATTCTGCGAGTAGATAGATAACTGCCGTATACAGAACTCGGCTTATTGCCGACTCGCTATAAGGCTTTTGTATATTTTGTATTTGACTGCGAGGAATAAATATGTTAGTAAAAATGGGGGATTTGCTTGCTGATGCACAAAAGGGAAATTATGCCGTAGGCTCCTTTTCCGTTGCAAATATGGAAATGGTGCTTGGTGCTTTAAAGGCGGCAAAGGAGCTTAATGCACCTATCATTTTGCAGATTGCAGAGGTAAGGCTGAAGCAGAGCCCACTTGAAATTATCGGACCTCTTATGGTTGCGGCGGCAGAAAGTGCCGAAACTCCCGTTGCAGTCCATTTTGACCACGGCAAAACCTTGGAGAAAATAACTCAGGCACTTGATATCGGCTTTACCTCCGTTATGTTTGACGGCTCTCACTTACCGCTTGACGAAAACATTGCTATGACTAAAAGAGTTATTGAGCTTGCAGCTGAGTATGATGCAGATGTTGAGGCGGAAATCGGCTGTGTAGGCGGCTCTGAGGACGGCAGTGAGGATATTGCAATCAACTGCACTAAGGTTGAGGACGCCGTTCGTTTTGAGGCTGAGACAGGTGTTGACGCCCTTGCAATAGCAATCGGCAATGCTCACGGAAATTATAAGAGCACTCCCAAGCTTCGCTTTGATATCCTTGAGGAGGTTGAAAAAAATACGGATTTGCCTCTTGTTCTTCACGGCGGAACGGGAATTACACCTGATGATTTTGTTCATTGCTCTCATACGGGAATTAAAAAAATAAATATTGCTACTGCAACCTTTGACAGTGTTGAAAATAATGTAAATAAATGCTATAATGACGGCAGTATTAAAGGATATTATGATTTGCAGTCGGCAGAGGTTGAGGGTGCCTATCAGAATGTGAAAAAGCATATTCTCATTTTCGGAACCGACAACAAGGCATAATTATTTATTAATAAACTTCAGCGCTATTATCGCTGACAAAATAAGGGGTATAATTATGAAGTATATTGAATTTGATATGTCAAAGCCACTTGATTTTATTCCAATCGGAAGAATTGCTATTGACTTTAACCCAACGGATATGTATATGCCGTTAAGTGAGTCATCTAATTTTAATAAATATGTAGGCGGTTCTCCTGCGAATATTGCTGTCGGTCTTGCAAGGCTTGGCTGTAAGGTTGGCTTTTGCGGTTGCGTAAGCAATGACCAGTTCGGTGATTTTGTGGTAAACTACTTTGACAAAGAGGGAATTGATACAAGTCACGTTACAAGAGCTAAGAACGGCGAATGTATCGGTCTGACCTTCACGGAAATTCTTTCAAAGGAAAAGTCATCTATCTTGATGTACCGTGATAACGTCGCAGATTTCTGTATGGCTCCTGAGGATATCGACGAGGATTACATAGCATCTGCAAAAGCTATTGTTATCAGCGGTACTGCCCTTGCTAAGTCGCCTTCAAGAGAGGCTTGCCTTAAGGCAATGATGCTTGCAAAGAAGAATAATGTAAGAATTATTTTTGATATTGATTATCGTGAATACACTTGGAAATCAAAGGACGAAATCGCTGTTTACTACAGCCTTGTTGCTCAAAATGCAGATATTATTATGGGCTCAAGAGAAGAATTTGACTTGACTGAGGGTATCGTAGGCGTTAAGTCATCTGACCCTGAAAGTGCAAAATACTGGCAGTCCTTCGGTGCAACCATCTGTGTTATCAAGCATGGTAAGGATGGCTCAACTGCTTATACAAACGACGGTAAGTTCTATTCAATTAAGCCGTTTCCGGCAGTTAAGCTCAAGGGCTTCGGTGGTGGCGACGGCTACGGCTCATCATTCCTTTACAGTCTTCTTCAGGGTAAGGAAATTATTGAGTGCCTTGAATTCGGCTCAGCCTCTGCTTCTATTCTTATTTCTGCTCATTCCTGCTCCGACGCAATGCCCTCAGCACAGCAGGTAGAGGAGTTTATCAAGAAGAGCAAAGAAGAATACGGCGAAATGGTCGCAAGAGTTTAATTAAGCAAAAATCAAAAGCAGTTTATCGGTTTATCGGTAAACTGCTTTTTTAATATGGCTTTTTCGGATTGTCTGTTAATTCTAAAATATAATCGGTTGTTGTATTATAATACTTCGCAAGTGAAATCAAAATATCTGACGGAATGTCACGAAGTCCTGTTTCATAGCGGTAGTATTGCGGTTGTTTCATATTGAGATATTTGGAAACTTCAATTTGAGTTTTGTCGTTATCCTCACGAAACTCTCTCACTCTTTTATAATAAGCCATCACAAACACCTATATAACTATTTGGTTATTGATATTTTATCATTTGTATGTTATTATTATTTATGTTATAACCAAATAGTTATAAATTTGTTTTAGGGGGGTTTATAAAAATGAATGTTACAAAAGACAACAAAAAATTTCTGTGGATTTTGTATGTCTCATTGCTGATAGAAGCTTTAATACTGTTACTTATGTTTTCTTACGGAACTTCTCCTTTTTATGTCAGCTATGGCAGAGATTCCCTTGAATATAAAATGGCAGGCTCTGCCGTACTTGATGGTTTAACGATATTTAAAGATATTTTTCATCAAAAGGGTGGATTGTTCTTTTTTGTTCAGGCAATAGGTGAATTCTTTTGCAGATTATTTGGGGATAACAGGCTGGGAACGTTTTTTATTCAAAGCGTTAATATGATTGCTACAACAACGATAATGTATGTCTCATCAATTCACTGCCTGAGTAATTATGATTTTTCATACAGGAAAAAATATGTGTTTTCATTCATAATTACAAGTTCTACTCTGTTTTTTTGGATAGCAAATATAGCTGATGGGAATTTGACGGAAGAATATTCCCAACTTTATAATATGATAGCAACAGTAATTGCACTTGATTTTGCCAATAGGCTTGACCATGGAAAAGTGTACGGCGAAGCAGGGTTCAATCATTTTTATGCATTTGTTATTGGTATTTGTTTTGCCGTGTCAGCGTCATTTAGATTTACAAATGCTGCAATTATCGGAGGTGCAGTTGTCTATATAGGAATAATTCTTATCAAAAACAAAGAAGGAAAAACTATTTTTAAAAGCGTAATAGCAGGTTTAATCGGTATATTAACTGTGGTACTTCCTCAGATTTTGTATTATTATGTCCATGATGCGTTAGATGAAATGATTTATCAGACTTTTTTCTTCAATTTCAATTATATTAAGCATTATTCTGCGTCTTCATTTATTCATAATCTTGTTTGGTATTGCTTGATAGTTGGATTTCTTCTTCTTTCATTGTTGCTTTTTATTGTCACCAAAGAAAAATATACATCCGGATTTTCAGTGATATTGGCTTTGATAAATCTTGTAATGTATTTGGCAATCAAAATTACATTCAACAACTATTTACAATTAGAAGCACCGGTGCTTTTTGTTATTCTTATTGCGGCGGCATCGGTAATTGTGAAAAAATTTTACACTTCTTTTATTTCGTTTTCACT
>CALYNW010000129.1 GCA_945224895.1 uncultured Clostridia bacterium | reverse complement strand
ACCTTCTGCTTATCAAGCTTCTTCTGCTCGATAAGATAGTCCATACCGTAAAGAGCAATTCTTCTGTAGTCGCCGATAATTCTTCCTCTTGCGTATGCGTCGGGAAGACCTGTAAGAATACCTGCGTGACGAGCCTTTTTCATTGTATCTGTGTAAGCACGGAAAACTCCTGTGTTATGAGTTGTTCTGTATGTGAACTCGTCCTTAACCTTATCTGAAAGCTCATAGCCGTAAGCACGGCAAGCCTGAACAGTATTTCTGAAGCCGGCAAAAGGTGATACGCCTCTCTTAAGAGGCTCATCAGTTTGAAGACCTACGATTATATCTCTTTCCTTATCAACATAGCCGGGAGCGTGTGAAAGGATTGAAAGAACCTTGCTTGTATCAACGTCAAGAACACCGCCCTTTTCGTTTTCTTCAATAAGGAGCTTTTTAACCTTATCAAGAACGATTTGTGTTCTTTCTGTGGGACCTGCAAGAAAGCTTGCATCTCCGTCATATGGGGTGTAGTTAAGCTTGATGAAGTTGCTAACATTGATTTCATCGCACCAAACGCCTTCTTTAAAATTTCTCCATGCTTCCATTTTTATTCCTCCTGAGAAAATGAATTATTATAAATGTAAAAATTAAAATCTAATTTTGCAGAACGTAGCATTCACGCCCTCTTTCGTGGAAAATGCCTGTGCATCTTTCACATTTGCCGTGGTTACATCTTCCGCATCTGTTTTGACCGCAATGACCGCAGCAGTATTTTGAGCCGTTGCAGATTTCATAATCTCCGCCCTCAATTTTTACAGCCTTGTTGTTTATCATTGAATCGGAAATTTTATGTCTTGCAGTATCGTAGATAGCGGCGATTGTGGCTCTTGCAACCTGCATTTGACGTGCACATTCATTTTGAGTAAGCCCTAAATAGTCAATCTGTCTGACTACCTCGTATTCGTCAACGGTAAGCTGTATTGCTTCATTTGTGCCTTGCCTGTTATTAAAGCAGTCAAATTTAGGCATACCGCAGATTGTACGTGATTTTTTTGGTCGTGCCATACTATTTTCCCTCTCTGTTTAGTACGACTATATTATAAAGAATTACTGACATATGTCAATAATTATCGTAAAATAATCACCGTTTTTTACTAATTTCGTACATTTTAATAAATTAATCATACCCTATTTGTGCTTTTTGTTGATTTTGTATAAGCAATAAAAAATCTCCCGCATTAAACGGGAGATAAGACTTATATTTTTTATTCAATACCTAATATATCCGATGCGGTATCGTTTTCAAGGGTTTCAACCTTGCGGAGATTTTTCTGAATAATTGAATTTCTGTGGTCAGCCTCGTCAAGCACCTTTCCTGCCTCGTCAACCTTTTTGCGTGCCTTTGCAAGAAGCTCACCGAATTTATCGTACTGAGCCTTTGCGGCGCCGAGAACCTTCCAGACCTCGTTTGCCTTTTCGTTAATTGCCATTGTGCGAAAGCCCATTGCAAGTGAATTGAGAAGGGCGGTTATGGTTGACGGACCTGCAATCATAATACCGTCTGCCTGTATTTTTTCGGCAACACCTGTTTTTGAGGCGGTTATTTCTGCGTAAAGTCCTTCGGTAGCAAGGTACATAATGGCAAAGGGAGTAGTTTCGGGAGAGCTTATGTACTGCTTAATGAGCTTAGCCTCGTCCTTTACTCTTGCTTCAAGTGCCTTTTTCGCCTGCTCGAGAGCAACTAAATCTCCTGCCTCGGATGCGGCGGAAAGCCTTGCATAATCCTCCATAGGAAATTTTGAATCAATGGGAAGATAGGTAAAGCCACCATCCTCCTGATTGGGAATTTTCACCGCAAACTCCACTCTGCCGTTATATTTCGGATTTGTTTGTACGTTGGTTTCGTACATATTCGGTATTGTCTGGTCAAGTATATTTCCCAGCTGTACCTCAGCCCAGGTGCCTCGGCTTTTAACATTCGTCAGAACTCGGTTAAGTCCCGTTACGCTTGTGGTAACACCGGCACTTAACTCCTTCATTTCTCCAAGACTTTTATATACATTTGTAAGCTGCTCCGAGACAGTTTTAAAGGAAGCGTTAAGACGCTGATTAAGAGTTTCCGTCAGTTTTTCGTCAACTGTTTTACGCATTTGCTCCAGCTTTTCCTCATTGCTTTTCTGCATAGAGCCTATTGCGTCCGAGGTAGCCTTTGTCTGCTTTTCCGTATTTATATTCAGCGTTTCAATAAGCTTAATCTGCTGCTCGTAATTTTTGTCTGTAAGCTCCTTCATCTGCTGAGAAATACGCTCTAATTTCCCGTCGGTAGCCCTTGTAAGAGAGTCAAGCTTTTCATTGCTTGCCTTTGAGGTCATATCAATCTTTTGACCGAGTAAAGCCTCGGTGTCGTCTTTTTTCGGCTTCCTTACAAGTAAAGCAATCAAAAGAACAATCGCAACAATCATCAAAGCTAAAATTGTATAGAGTAAAATATTGTTCATTTTTCCACATCCTTTGATGTAATTTTATCATATTGCACCGATTAAAACAACAACTAAATTATGACGTACAAAAATAAGGGCTATGTGTAAAAAATTACACATAGCCTAACACTATTTATTAAACAGCTCACCGACTATATCTCCAACCATTGAGGCTGTGTTGTCAGTGCTGTCAGCGTTTCAACCGCCGTTACCACCCGAGGTTGGAATGTATTTTGCCAAGGTTCCTGCAAGATTTGAAATAGGCATTGACTGAAGAACAACCCTACCGGGACCTTCAAGAACAGTATTGAACAGCCCTTCTCCTCCGAAAAGAACATTTTTAACGCCCTTGACGGTCTGAATATCCATTTTACAGCTTGCGCTCATCATAACAAGATGACCTGTATCTATGAGCATTTTTTCTCCTGCCTGAAGCTCATATTCAAAAGGCGTACCGTCAATTTCGATAAACAGTAAGCCCTGACCTGTAAATTTCTGCATAATGAAGCCTTCTCCGCCGAACAAGCCTGCGCCCAGCTTTTTTCTGAAAAATACAGACATATCAACGCCGGGAGTTGAAGCAAGGAATGAGCTTTTAGCACATATGTATTCATCTCCGAGATTTACTTCAATGGCTTTAATATCGCCGGGAAAGCAGGAGGCAAAAGCAATCATACCGTTGCCGCCTCTGCAGGTATAACGGTTTTGGAACATTTTATCGTGTGAAAACATTCTTCCGATAGCCTTTCCGATACCTCCGTTAGTGGTTGTGTCCATTTCCATATTAGGACTCATCCATGACATTCCGCCACCCTCGGTAATCATTTGCTCTCCGTTTTCAAGATAGCATACTGCTACCGGAAATGGCGTGCCTTTGATTTCATATCTCATAAAACACCATATCTCCTTTTTAAAATTCTATCAAATTACCAAAACATATAAAATGTTAATCAATTTGTATAAATTTATATTACAATAATTTAGTATTTATTGCAATATTATATATTGAAATATAATAAATTAGGGTTTATAATTTGTGTAAATAAGGAATAGGAGCGATGATATGAAAAACTTTTTGGATAAGGATTTTCTCCTTGAAACCGAAATGGCGAAGAAGCTGTTTTTTGATTATGCAGAAAATATGCCTATCTGCGATTATCACTGCCATTTAAGTCCGAAGGAGATTTACGAAAACAAATCTCCCGAAAATATTTCAGAGCTTTGGCTTTCCGGCGACCACTATAAATGGAGGGCAATGAGAAGCTGTGGAGTTGAGGAAAAATACTGTACAGGTGATGCCACTCCAAGAGAAAAATTCGAAAAATTTGCCTATGCTCTTCAGTACTGCATCGGCAATCCGCTTTATCACTGGGCTCATATTGAGCTTCAGCGTTATTTCGGTATAGATACTCCTCTTAATGCAAAGACAGCCGATGATATTTATGACAGAGCAAATGAGGCTATTGAAAAGGGAGATTTCAGACCGCAGAGCCTTATTACAAAAAGCAATGTTAAGGTTGTCTGTACCACAGATGATCCTATCGATGATTTAAAATATCATAAGCTTCTTAAAGAGGTTGACGGCTTTGACTGTAAGGTTTTGCCAAGCTTCAGACCTGACAAGGCACTTAATGCCCATCTTGAAGGATTCGCCGATTATATCAAGACATTGGGTGATGTCGCAGGTGTTGAAATAAAAAGATATAAGGATGTAATTACAGCACTCCTTAACCGAGTTGATTATTTTGACAGTGTTGGATGTAGGGTATCGGACCAGGCATTTGATTATCCGCCTTATGCAGTTGCAGATGATTAGGATATTGAAGAGATTTTCCAAAGAGCAATGACTGTCTCTTATACACATCTGACGCTGCCGACGATCTTACGCTTGTAGATCT
>CALYNW010000128.1 GCA_945224895.1 uncultured Clostridia bacterium | reverse complement strand
CCCTTTTGAGAAAGCTGCGGATATCCCCATTGCCTGAGCACCTCGTATGTTCCTACGCATACTGCGTTTGAAAGGTTAAGGCTTCTGATAATACCCCTCATAGGCAGTCTGACACAGGTGTCGTGATTTGCCTTTAAAAGCTCCTCGTCAAGTCCCTTGGTTTCCTTGCCGAAAACGAGAAAGGCGTTGTTCTCATAGGTCATATCCGAATGGGTAATTTCTGCCTTTGTTGAGAAATAGTAAAATTTACCGCCCTTGTTTTTTTCGAAAAACTCCTCGGTGCTGTCATAATATGTAATATCCAGCTTATCCCAGTAATCAAGACCTGCCCTTTTAACCTGCTTATCTGTTATCTGAAAGCCCATAGGACCTACAAGGTGAAGCCTTGCTCCCGTGGCGGCACAGGTTCGGGCAATGTTGCCTGTGTTCTGAGGAATTTCCGGCTCAATAAGAACAATGTTAAGCGAGTATTCCATCAATATATACCTCTTTTATGTTAAGCTCTTCATCAAGGAAAACAAGGTCGGCACACTTTCCAACCTGAATTGAGCCTATATTTTTATCCTCTCCGATTGCCTTTGCAGGATTTATTGTACAGCTTTTAAGGGCCGTTTTAAAATCTATGCCGAAGCTGATAAGGTTTTTGAATTCCTGATGAATATTTGAAATTGAAGCGGCAATGGTTCCGTCCTCCAGGACTGCATATTTTCCGTTCTTCTTAACAAAAACCGGCTGACCGCCAAGCTCAAATTCTCCCTCGCCTAAGCCTGCGCCTCTCATAGAATCGCTGATGACAACGGCTCTGTCCTCGCCTAAAATGTCAAAGGCATTTCTCAAAACCGTAGGGCAGATGTGACCGCCGTCACAAATTATTTCGCACATAACTCTTTCGTCGTCAAGTGCCGTTCCTACAATTCCCGCCTCTCTGTGAGTCATAGGTGTCATTGCGTTAAACAGGTGTGTAACCTGCCTTGCACCAAGGTCAAACGCCTTTTTACATTCCTCGGCATCTGCGCAGGAATGACCTACCGAAACGGTACATTTTTTACTGACAGTCGAAATAAATTCCTCGCTGTCAAAGGCTTCGGGTGCTATTGTAATCAGCTTAATTTTTTCACCGCCTGCAGAATATAATTCTTCAAATTCCTCAACGGTTCCTGCTCTGACGTAATCGGGATTTTGGGCGCCCTTTTTAGCCATTGCGATAAAGGGTCCCTCAAGATTTATGCCTGCAATTTTAGCTTTTGGCGATTTATAATCTTTTATCGTTTTTACGATTTTAATAAGTGTATCTCTGCCTAAGGTCATAGAGGTAGGACAAAATGATGTAACGCCGTGACGGCAAAGCTCCATTGTCATTTTATCAAGGCTTTCGGCACTTGCATCAGAGGCGTCACCGCCGCCGCAGCCGTGAATGTGAACGTCAATAAAGCCCGGTATGAGAATAAGACCGCTCATATCCCTGCCTTCACCTAAAAAGCCTATTTCCTTTATTTTTCCGTTTTCAATTTCAATGTCGCCGAATTCCTTTTCAAAATTTTCATTGAAAAAGGTACAGTTTTTAAAAATCATTATTCATTTTCCTTTGCAATTCTGAATGCAAGCTCTTCAAGCTGCTCGTATTTTTCAAGCTGACCGATTTCACGTCTGAAGGCGGCGCCTCCCCGTAAGCCCTTAGTGTAATAGCCTGCGTGGTGGCGAGCCTCTCTCATTGCGGTGTATTCGCCCTTGTAATCAATCAGCGTTTTTATATGGCGGAGCATAACCACCATTTTTTCGGATACGCTGACAGGAGGTAAAACTCTGCATTCATTTAAATATGCGTTTATTCTGCGGAAAAGCCATGGATTTCCCAAGGCTCCTCTGCCTATCATCAATGCGTCGCAGTTGGTTTTTTCAAGCATTATTGCCGCAGACTGCTCGTCAATTATATCTCCGTTTCCGATTACGGGAATATCCACAGCCTGCTTTACCCTTGCAATGATGTCATAGTCCACCTTGCCTGAGTACATCTGCGTTCTTGTTCTTCCGTGAACAGCTATTGCCGAGGCTCCGTTTTTTTCTGCAATTTGAGCAAGCTCTATTGCATTGATATTATCGTCGTCCCAGCCCTTTCGTATTTTTACGGTTACAGGTATATCAACCGTCGAGGAAACAGCCTTAACGATTTCTCCTGCAAGGGCAGGATTTTTCATAAGGCTTGCACCGCCGCCGTTCATTGCAACCTTTGGGGCAGGACAGCCCATATTGATGTCGATTATATTCGGACAGTATTCAAGGCATTTCACCGCCGCCTGCGCCATTATTTCAGGGTCGTCACCGAAAATCTGCGCTCCCGCAGGGTTTTCCGTTTCTCCGAGGGTTAAAAGCTCACCGCTTTTTTTGTCGCCCATTGTAAGACCCTTTGAGGACACCATTTCCGTAACGGTGTAGCCTGCTCCGTAATTTATGCAAAGCTCACGAAACGCCCTGTCGGCAACACCTGCCATAGGCGCTAAAAATACAATATTTTCAAATTTTACATTTCCTATATTCATAATTATATTTTATCATATTTCAAGTATAAAGGCAATAACAGTAGAATTGTTTATTAAAAAATAGCAAATTAGTATTTGTTAAACCGCAAAAAGCAAGCCACAGAAGTGTGATAATCTCTGCGGCTTGGTTTATTCTTGTTATTATTTTACAAATTCTTCGGTAACCTTTGCGATGTTTTCTGCTGAAAGACCGAACTGCTTAAGAAGGTCAACAGCAGGACCGCTGTGTCCGAATTCATCATTTACGCCGATTCTCTTAACAGGAGTAGGGCATTTTTCAGCAAGGAGTGAGCAGACTGCCTCACCGAGACCGCCGATTATACTATGCTCCTCAACTGTGATAACCTTACCTGTCTTTTTAGCGGAGGCAATAACAAGCTCCTCATCAAGTGGCTTGATTGTTGCCATATTTATAATCTCAGCGCTGATGCCTTTTTCTGCAAGTGCCTTGCCTGCCTCAATAGCCTCTGCAACCATAAGACCGTTTGCGATAATTGTTACATCGGTACCCTCTGTAATAACCTCGCCCTTACCGATTTCAAACTTGTAATCATCATTATGGAATACAGGAACTGCAAGTCTGCCGAATCTGAGATAAACGGGACCCTCATATTTGTATGCGGCTTTAACAGCCTGCTTTGCCTCAACATCATCGGCAGGGCAGATAACAACCATACCCGGAATAGCTCTCATAAGAGCAAAATCCTCACAGCATTGATGAGATGCACCGTCCTCACCTACGGAAATACCTGCGTGGGTTGCACCGATTTTAACATTGAGATGAGGATAACCGATAGTATTTCTAACCTGCTCAAAGGCTCTGCCTGCGGCAAACATAGCAAAGCTTGATGCAAACGGAACAAGTCCCATTGTGCTCATACCGGCAGCTACACAAATCATATTAGACTCTGCGATGCCGCAGTTGATATGGCGGTCGGGATAT
Source organism: uncultured Clostridia bacterium (assembly GCA_945224895.1). Classification (GTDB taxonomy): domain Bacteria; phylum Bacillota; class Clostridia; order Oscillospirales; family Acutalibacteraceae; genus Eubacterium_R. The sequence continues at coordinate 901 of CALYNW010000128.1, read as the reverse complement.
GCCTTTTTGAAAATGCCTGTTTTAGTTGCGGCTGAAAGGTCGGCGTCAAGAACAACAAGGTTGTCGGCACCCTCTGCTGCAAGCTCCTTTAATGCGTTACCGTAGCTTTCACGTGTTGCGATTTTCTTAATCTCTGCCATAATTACGCCTCCTCAATCTCAGCAAGCTTAGCTCTAAGCTCAGCCATAGCAATGTTGTACTGCTCTTCATTAGGAGCCTTGCCGTGCCAGTCAACCTGATTTTCCATATATGAAACGCCCTTACCCTTAACGGTTTTCATTATAACTGCAAATGGCTTGCCTGTTGTTTTATGATAAGCATCAAAGGCTTTTTCAAGGTCGTCAAAATCGTTGCCGTCTATTGTCATAACCTCAAAGCCAAAAGCCTTAAGCTTTTCGTCGATAGGCTCAGCACTCATAACATCCTTACAGGCACCGTCAATTTGAAGTCCGTTCCAGTCGATAAATACACAGAGATTATCAAGGCTGTAATGAGCGGCAAACATCATTGCCTCCCAAACCTGACCTTCCTCTATTTCACCGTCGCCTAAAAGAGTGTAAACATTGATATCATTTTTGCCGATATATTTTGCACCCTTTGCCATTCCTACTGCTGCACTGATACCCTGACCGAGAGAGCCTGTTGACATATCAATACCGGGCACGGTATTCATATTAGGATGTCCCTGAAGGTATGAGCCGATATGTCTTAATGTCTTTAAATCTTCAACAGGGAAGAAGCCCTTGTAAGCAAGTGCACTGTAAAGTCCCGGTGCACAGTGTCCCTTTGAAAGAACAAATCTGTCTCTGTCCTCCCATTTCGGATTTTTCGGGTCAACCTTCATTTCCTTAAAATAAAGGTATGCAAACAAGTCTGCTGAAGAAAGGCTTCCGCCCGGATG
>CALYNW010000127.1 GCA_945224895.1 uncultured Clostridia bacterium | reverse complement strand
ACACGCGTAAGATCGTCGGCAGCGTCAGATGTGTATAAGATACATATGTTTAACTGAGTCCAACACCGACAACTACACCACAGCCGACAACTACTGCTCCTGCACAGACCACTACAACCCAGCCTGCAACAACAGTTAAAAAGCCTAAGTCAACATCGATTTCAAAATTGACTAAGGGTAAAAAGCAGTTTAAGGTAACATGGAAAAAGGTAAGCAGTATTGACGGTTATCAAATTCAGTATTCAACCGATAAGAAATTCAAGAAGAGTACTAAGACTGTAACTGCAAAGAAAAGCAGTACTTCAGCAACAGTTAAAAAGCTTAAAGCAAAGAAGACTTATTACGTACGTGTTCGTACCTACAAAACAGTTAAGGTAAACGGCAAGTCAACAAAGGTTTATTCCTCTTGGTCAAAGGTTAAGTCTGTTAAGACTAAGTAATTATTAACTAAAAGCAGTTCTTCAGTCCATTATTTGGGCTGAGGAACTATTTTTTTTGAATAATTTATGAATATGCTTGACAAATGGAAAAATATTGCTAAAATAGTATTTAGCACTCGGGGATAAAGAGTGCTAAATTATGACAAATATTTTATTTGAGGTGATATTTATGACTATTAAACCACTTGCAGACAGAGTTCTTCTTAAGTCTGTCGAAGCAGAGGAAACAACTAAAAGCGGCATTATCCTTGCAGCATCAGCTCAGGAAAAGCCTGAGATGAGCGAGGTTGTTGCAGTAGGTCCCGGAACTGAGGAAAACCCTATGACTGTTAAAGCAGGGGACAAGGTTATCATCAGTAAGTATTCGGGAACAGAGGTTAAGCTTGACGGCGTTGAATACACCATCACTTCTGTAAAAGATATTTTAGCAGTAGTTGAGTAATTGGAGGTTATGACTTATGGCAAAGGATATTATTTACGGTGAAGATGCGAGAAAGGCTCTTCAGGCAGGTATTGATAAGCTTGCAAATACAGTAAAAATTACATTAGGTCCTAAGGGCAGAAATGTAGTTCTTGATAAGAAATACGGTTCACCGCTTATTACAAACGACGGTGTAACAATCGCTAAGGAAATTGAGCTTGACGATTCATTTGAAAATATGGGAGCACAGCTTGTTAAAGAGGTATCATCAAAGACAAATGATGACGCAGGTGACGGCACAACAACAGCTACACTTCTTGCTCAGGCACTTGTTCGTGAGGGTATGAAGAATGTTGCCGCAGGTGCAAACCCAATGGCAGTAAAAAACGGTATCAAAGCCGCTGTTGACGCAACTGTTGAGGCTGTTAAGTCAAATTCCCGTCAGGTTAAGGGCTCAGACGATATCGCAAGAGTTGCTACTGTTTCAGCAGGTGATGAGAGCATCGGTGCACTTATTGCTGATGCTATGGAAAAGGTTTCAGCCGATGGCGTAATCACAATTGAGGAGTCTAAGACAGCCGATACAGTTTGCGAGGTTGTTGAAGGTATGCAGTTTGACAGAGGATATATTTCACCTTATATGGTAACAGATACCGATAAGATGGAGGCGGTTATTGATGATGCACTCCTTCTTATCACAGATAAGAAAATTTCTTCTGTTCAGGATATTCTTCCTCTTCTTGAGTCTGTTCTTAAAGCAGGTCAGAAGCTTGTAATTATCGCAGAGGATGTTGAGGGCGAGGCTCTCCAGACAATTCTTCTCAACAAGCTCAGAGGAACATTTACCTGTGTATGTGTAAAGGCTCCCGGATTTGGCGACAGAAGAAAGGATATGCTTCAGGATATTGCAATTCTTACAGGCGGTCAGGTTATTACATCAGATCTCGGTCTTGAGCTTAAGGATGCTACTATGGCAATGCTCGGTAAGGCTCGTCAGGTTAAGGTTACAAAGGAAAATACAATAATTGTTGACGGTGCAGGAGATTCAGAGGAAATCAAGAACCGTGTAGGACAGATTAAAACTGCTATTGAGGCTTCAACCTCTGACTTTGACAGAGAAAAGCTTCAGGAAAGACTTGCAAAGCTTGCAGGCGGTGTTGCAGTTATTAAGGTCGGTGCCGCTACTGAAACTGAAATGAAGGAAATGAAGCTTCGTATTGAAGATGCTCTTGCCGCTACAAAGGCTGCAGTAGAGGAGGGCATTGTTGCAGGCGGCGGTGTTGCTCTTATCAATGCAATCCCTGCTGTCGAAAAGCTTCTTGATACAGATAACGCAGATTTCAAGACAGGCGTTTCAATCGTTCTTAAGGCACTTGAGGAGCCTGTACGTCAGATTGCACTTAATGCAGGTATGGAGGGCTCTGTAATCGTTGACAAGATTAAAACATCTGGTAAGGTAGGCTATGGCTATAACTTTGCTGCTGATGAATATTGCGATATGATTGACGCAGGTATCGTTGACCCGGCAAAGGTTACACGTTCTGCTATTCAGAATGCTTCATCAGTAGCTGCAATGGTTCTTACAACAGAATCACTTGTTACAGACATTAAAGACCCACAGGCTGATGCGGCTCAGGCAGCAGCTATGGCAGCAGCACAGGGTGGCGGAATGTACTAATCCTAAAGTTAAATTTTTATTAAATGGTTTGACAAATTAAGAATATGCTCTTATAATTAAGGGCATATTCTTTTTGTTTTGAAGGTATTTTATAATGTCTAAGAAAATTATTTCAATTCTTTTAAGTGTTATTGCAGTGCTTTCCTGTGTATTTCCCGTGAATGCTTTTGCATCTGTAATTACCGAAACAACACAGGGACCTGCCGATAATGTCTTTTTTACAAGCTCTTTGGCTCCTTATTATGAATTTAATTCAAAGACTGCCGATGGTGCCTTTTATATACCCGGACTTAATAATGCAGTTTCATATAACAGTGAATTTAAGTGCTATTCTTCAAATGATACTATGGTTCCTCAGGGAATGTGCATAGCTGAACAATATACTCTGATAACCGCATATGACAGTGACGAGGCGGCAAAATCGGTAATTTACGTTCTTGATTTTAATAAAAATCTTGTTAAAACCCTTATTCTGCCTGACTCTTACCATGTAGGCGGAATAGCATACGATACCGCTAACAAGCTTATTCTTATTACAAAGGGTTCAAAATGTGAGGTTGGGGCAATTTCCTTTGATGATTTTTTGAGATATCTCAGATTTAATTCACCCTTTATTAAAATAAATTATACAATTTCCGAGTCTGTTTCAAATCTAAAGGCAACCTCTGCATCAGGCGTAACATATAAAAACGGCAGAGTTTATCTTACTGCATTCGGCAGTGGCAGTACAAGCTGTGCTTATTGCTATATTCCATACTATGACGCAATCAATAATACTTACTATCTGACATATCAGTACAAATTTTCATTACCTAACTATACTCAGGGCATAACTATTTCAAGCTATAAAGAAAAAACCAGACTGTTTGTATCAGTCTCCTACGGAAGAAGTGAAAGCAAAAACATTTATTGCTCATATCTTTATACATATACCTTTGACGAGATAACAGGAAGTAAAGCCTTTGATAATATTTTAACCTGTCCTCCCATGCTCCAGCAGACATATTGTATGGGCGGCAAGCTTTATTGCCTGTTTGAATCTGCCGCAAAGCTGTATAAGTCGGAAAATAAAAATCCTGTTGATGTTGTTATACCGATTGCGCTTAGTAAAATATGTGATGAAAAGCAGGGTAATAATATAAATATTTCCGTAAAGAACGTTGCAGACGGTAAATATGTAAGCATTAATACAAATATAATAGGTGCTTCAATTTACTATTCCTCATCAATGCCGTATATTAGCAAGAATAAGGTTACTAACGCTTATAAGTACAGCAAAGCCTATACAAAGACTGCATCGGGAATGGTTTATGCAGTCGCAGTTCTTGACGGCAGAATAGTTGCGTCTGATGCAGTTTATATTACTGTCTCAAAAGCCGTTGCACCGGGCAAGCCTAAAATCACGGCAAAGAGCAGTAAAGCAGTAAATATCTCTTGGAAAACCGCTTCAAATGTCAGTGGCTACTATGTATACCGCAGTACGTCTGCAAAGGGAAAGTATACACTTGTAGGTAAAGTCAAGGGCAATAAGGGTAAGTTCAAGGATAAGACTGTTAAATCAAATAAAAAGTATTATTACAAGATTAAATCCTACAGAAACGGATACTCAAATTCTTCGCTTACATCTTATATATCCGTAACTACAAAAAAATCTTGACAAATGGAAATATAAGTATTATTATATTAGCAAATATTAACACGTTGATGAGAACAACGTCTGTTTCATCTTATGTTTAAGAGAGCCTGCGGTCGGTGTAAGCAGGTACAGGACGGGGCAGAATATCCTATCTGAGGGGCTGTGCTGAAATGTATGTACGGGCGGACGGCTTACACAGTTATAGGGATTGTGTATGTTAGTA
>CALYNW010000126.1 GCA_945224895.1 uncultured Clostridia bacterium | reverse complement strand
GGGTGTTCCCTTTGTTGTAAAAATAACTAAAAAATTGTCGTTATGGTTTTATATTTTCTATTTGCGATTTACTTGTTATTTATACATATTTTGATATAATTGTATTAACCTGAAATTTTACTTTAGAGAGGGATAAATATGGGCGGATTTTTCGGCGTAGCATCAAAAGAGGACTGCGTATTTGATTTGTTTTACGGAGTCGACTATCATTCACATCTCGGTACAAGAAGAGCCGGTATGGCTGTTTACGGTAAGGAAAACGGCTTTGATAAGGCAATTCACAATATTGAAAATGCACCCTTCAGAACTAAATTTGCAAAGGATTCAAATTCAATGCAGGGTAATTTCGGCATAGGCTGTATATCCGACTTTGAGGCTCAGCCTATCCTTGTTCGTTCACATCACGGTACCTTTGCCGTTACCACAGTAGGTAAAATCAATAATATTGATGAAATTGCTCAAAAGCTTATTGACGGCAATACCCATTTCTTCGAAATGAGCAACGGCGACATTAACCCAACGGAGCTTGTTGCGTCAATAATTAACCAGAAGGAAAATTTGATTGAGGGTATAAAATATGCTCTTGATATTGTTGACGGCTCGTTAAGCCTCCTTGTTCTCACCGATAAGGGCGTATATGCGGCAAGGGATAAGTACGGCAGAACTCCTGTTGTTTTAGGTCATAAGGAGGGCTCATACTGTGCCTGCTTTGAAAGCTTTGCTTATCTTAACTTAGGCTACGAGGACTATAAGGAATTAGGTCCCGGTGAGATTGTAGTATTTGACGGCGACAGTGTTAAAACCCTTGTTACCCCCGGAGATAAAATGAAAATCTGCACATTTTTGTGGATTTATTACGGCTATCCGTCATCATCATATGAGGGCATCAGCGTAGAAAAAATGAGATATAACTGCGGTCAGGCTCTTGCAAAGCGTGATAATGTAAAGCCCGATATAGTTGCAGGCGTTCCCGATTCGGGAATTGCCCACGCAATCGGATATGCCAATGAGTCGGGAGTACCCTATTCAAGACCCTTTGTAAAGTATACTCCCACTTGGCCCCGTTCATTTATGCCTACACATCAGAGTAAAAGAAATCTTATAGCAAAAATGAAGCTGATTCCTATTCACGATTTAATTGACGGTAAATCGCTTCTTCTTATAGACGATTCAATAGTGCGTGGTACTCAGCTTAGAGAAACTACTGAATTTCTCTATTCAAGCGGAGCTAAGGAGGTACATATCCGTCCTGCCTGTCCGCCGCTGTTGTTCGGCTGTAAATATCTTAACTTTTCACGTTCCACCTCGGAAATGGAGCTTATCACAAGACGTGTTATAGAAGAGCTTGAGGGCGGTGCTCCCGACGATAAAACACTTAAGGAGTACACCGACCCAAATAGTGAAAAGTATCAGCAGATGGTTGATAAAATCTGCGAAAAGCTTCACTTTACATCTCTTCGCTATCATAGACTTGACGATATGATTAATTCCGTAGGTATCGGTGCGGACAAGCTTTGTACCTATTGCTGGAACGGAGAAGAATAATCAGTCAGGAGAATAATCATGTTTAATAATCTTCATGAGGAATGCGGAGTATTCGGTATTTTTGAAAGAAAGACCACATATGTTGCTCAATCTGCATATCTTGCTCTTTATGCGCTTCAGCACAGAGGACAGGAAAGCTGCGGTATCGCAGTTAATGACGATGGTGTTTTCAGACATCATAAGGGTGACGGACTTGTTCCCGATGTATTTCCAAAGGAAAAATTAGAGCATTTGGGTACGGGAAATATGGCGATAGGTCATGTTCGCTATTCCACAACAGGTGGAAAAAGCGTAAACAACATTCAGCCTCTTGTAATTCGTCACATTAAGGGTAATCTTGCCGTTGCTCATAACGGCAACCTGGTAAATGCTCCCGACCTCAGGAAGAAATTTGAGCTTGGCGGCGCTATATTTCACGGTACATCAGATACCGAGTCTATTGCGTATTCAATAGTTTCACAGCGTCTTACAAGTAAAAGCACCGAGGAAGCAATAGAAAAGGTTATGTATGACCTTAAGGGTGCATATTCCTGTGTTGTTATGACTGCAACAAAGCTGATTGCCTTTCGTGATCCCAACGGCTTCAGACCTCTTTGCTTGGGTAAAACCTCGGGCGGTGCCTGGATTGTTTCCTCCGAGTCCTGTGCTCTTGATACACTCGGAGCGGAATTTGTAAGAGACATTAAGCCCGGTGAGATTGTTGTTATCGGTACTGACGGAGTAAGGTCAATTACAACTCATTGTAAGGGCAAGGGCGACATCTGCGTGTTTGAATATATTTATTTTGCCCGTCCCGATTCCGTAATCGAGGGCTCGTCTGTTCAGCACGCAAGAATGAAGGCTGGTGCGTTTCTTGCAAAGGAAAGTCCTGTTGACGCCGATATAGTAATCGGTGTACCTGATTCGGGACTTGATGCCGCATTAGGCTATGCAAATGAAAGCGGTATTCCCTACGGTATAGGCTTTATTAAAAACAGATATATCGGCAGAAGCTTTATTCAGCCCACTCAGGGACAGCGTAATGATGCGGTGAAAATTAAGCTGAACGTTGTTAAGGAAAACATAAAAGGCAAAAGGGTAATTATGATTGACGATTCTATCGTCAGAGGTACAACAAGTGCAAGAATTGTAAGGCTTCTCAGAGAGGCAGGTGCAACTGAGGTTCATATGAGAATTTCATCTCCTCCGTTCAAATATCCCTGCTTTTTCGGTACAGATGTTGATTCTCAGGAAAATCTTATTGCCTGTCAGTTTGATACGGTTGAGGAAATAGCAAAGGAAATCGGCGTAGACAGCCTTGCCTATCTTTCCATTGACGCTACCCACCATCTTGCTGAAAATTCAGACTGCGGCTTTTGTGACGGTTGCTTTACGGGAAAATATCCTATTGAGGTTCCAAAGGAACAGCCAAAGGATAAATTTGAACAAAAGTTAAATAATTTTTCGCCATATTATCAGGTGCTTGATTAAGTTATAAAAATATTGTATAATCTAACCATAAATTCAATGAGGTGATTCCTATGCAGGAAAGGCTTGATTCTGTTTTAAATAAGCTTGCAGGCTCCATTGAAGGCGTTGAAAATGAAAAGGAAATGCTGCTGAGACTTATTATAGGCTTGGCAGTCTTTTTGATTTTTACGGTCTTCAGAAAGCAGATATCAAAGGCAGCTGTAGGCTTATTCAGTATTACGGCTTTCAGAAAAAGTGAAAAGGCAAAGAAATCTCTTAAGAATAGTCTGACACGACCTTTTTCATTTTTCATAGTAGTTTTGGGAGTTTACATATCTTCTGAGATTATTGCTCCCACAGGTGAAATAAGAAGTCAGCTTTTGCTTATTTTAAAGCTGGGGCTGATTATTTCAACGGCTTGGTTTGCTATTAATTTTATAGGAAGTGATTTTTCCTTTATTCTTAAAGGCGACGATTCAAAGACGAAAAAGACTGCCGTAACCTTTATCAGTAATTTTATGAGAGGCTTGGTTGCGGTTATTGCCGTTTTGCTTGTTTTGGAGCAGTTTGGTATTTCTGCCACAAGAATTTTTGCGGCTCTCGGAATCGGCGGTGTTGCCGTTGCCTTTGCCTGCAAGGATACGGTTGAAAATCTTCTTTCGGGCTTTATAATCATTTTTGACAAACCCTTTGAGGTGGACGATTCTATCGAGCTTGACGGAGAAATCGGAACTGTTGAGGATATCAGAATTCGTACAACAAGACTGCGTATGGTTGACGGCAGTGAAAAGGTTTATCCTAATACTACTATTGCAAATGCCGCAGTGGTGAATTTTTCAAAAATGGAAAAGCGTTCCTTTAATGAAACTCTGTGGATAAATTATAAGCACAGCGGTGAAGATGTGGAAAAATTCTGTGCTGATTTAAAAGAGCTTATTTCAAAATATGACAATGTAATCAAGGACGACATAAGAGTTAATTTCCTTAATTACGGTACTCATGCCCTTGAAATTAATATTTTCTTTTATACTACAACAACTGTATATTCTGAGTATCAGGAATTTAAAAGCCGTCTTAATTCGGATATTAAAAACTTTGCAGATAAAAGCGATATTGAGCTTGCGTTCAGCTCTCAAACGGTTTATTTCGGCGATAAGCTTGAAATTGAAAATAAGAAATAAAGAAAAAGCCTTGAAACCCCAATAATAAAGGGATTTCAAGGCTTTTTTGGCGCAGATGTGGGGATTTGAACCCCAGAAGCCTCGTTAAAGACTTACACGATTTCCAATCGTGCTCCTTCGGCCAGCTCGGACACATCTGCATATTGCGTATCACATTATACTATATGAATGAACAAAATGCAACAAAAATTTTTACATTCAATTCTCAAATTCTTCAAGAAAGCTATGCTCGATACCGTGTCGCTTGTATCCGATAAATG
>CALYNW010000125.1 GCA_945224895.1 uncultured Clostridia bacterium | reverse complement strand
CAATGGATACCCTTTTAGGAACAGCCGTAGAAAACGACGGAAAATACTCTGACGAAAATAACGATGATGCCAATGATGACTTAAAGCGGTATGTCAATGACCTTTTAGCCTATTCTGAGGCAAATCAGCAGACACAAAATAAGAAAACGGTTAAAGCCTTGTATATATCTTTAGCAGTAGTAATAGTTGTTTTTGTATTTGCACTTGTATCACTTTACAACAATCTTTCAAATAAGATTAATTCACTTTCCCAAAGTCTTATAACCGTTCAAACGCATAACGGCAGTTATGATGGCGCAGAGGATGACAGCGACTGCATAAGCTCAAAGGTTGTATGCCTTGGAAAAGATAAGCCGTATATCGCAAGAGTGCATTTTGAATACAGTCCCGAAAGCTATCCTAAAAATGCCGAAATATATTTTCTCATTCCTCAAAAGGAGGGCGAAGCCGTAAAGGATGAGGCAGTCCTTAAAAACGGCGTGTTTACTGCTGATGCAGATGTGGATATAACCTTGGATAAAGAGATTTATCTCTGCATTGATGACGGTAATACTGTTGAGAAAAAGACAGTTCCCACCTATTTCGTGTCAGACTGCATTGAAATTACGGTTCAGTCAAGCTCTGATGGGAATGCAGACGCAGAATACAACCCAAATAATAAAACAAAAATCGTAAGCTTTCAACCGTATGATACTATAGCAGGTAACAAAGAGCTTTATATTTATAAAGGAACAGAAGGTAAATTCACCTCTGCAAGGCTTGTTGCAGCTCATAAGGGAAGAGAAGAATATACAAAAGAGCTTACGTTAAGGGAACGTACCCCTGATGATAATTACGCTAATTATATTGTTCAGATACCTCCCCTATCCTTCGTTCTTCCTTGCAGTGAAAACATAGAAGAGGACCAAAACGATACGCTTTACATTTCTCTTACAGATGAGCTTGGAGCAGAATATCGTTACTACCCCTTACTTGACGGTAACTCTGACATCAATTTCGGACTTGACTGCCAATGTGAACTTGTTTTTAATACCGAGACAGGAGAGGTAATTGTAAAAGACAATGCGTATTACTAAAACTGAAAAAAATTTTTTATTACCTATTGATTTATGAAAAAAGATACTCTATAATATATAAGTACAGACGGTTGTACATTTCGTACAGCCGTTTTTTGCATTTTTACGAGATATTTTAATGATATTTTAGGGAGGATAGAAATGAGCAGTCCAAAATATATATTTATAACCGGCGGTGTTGTTTCGGGACTTGGAAAAGGGATTACTGCGGCTTCACTTGGCAGACTTCTTAAAGCAAGGGGGCTTAAAGTTACGGCGCAGAAGCTGGACCCTTATCTTAATGTTGACCCCGGTACAATGAACCCTGTTCAGCACGGAGAGGTTTTTGTTACGGATGACGGTGCCGAAACCGATCTTGACCTCGGTCACTATGAAAGATTTATTGACGAAAGCCTTTCACAGAATTCAAATCTTACAAGCGGCAGAGTTTACTGGAAGGTAATTTCCGATGAACGTAAGGGTGTTTACGGAGGACAGACAATTCAGATTATTCCCCACGTAACAAACGAAATTAAAAGGTCTATCGGCAGAAATGCGGATACAGGCGCAGACGTTTGCTTCGTTGAAATCGGCGGTACGGTTGGTGACATTGAGTCACAGCCGTTTTTAGAGGCTATCCGTCAGTTTGCCGTTGATGTGGGCAGGGAAAACTGTTTGTTTATTCACGTTACACTTGTCCCCTATCTTGCCGCATCTGATGAGCTTAAATCAAAGCCTACGCAACATTCGGTTAAGGAAATGCTTTCTCTGGGTATTCACCCTGACATTATTGTTTGCCGTACAGAGCATCCTCTCACAGAGGATATTAAGAAAAAGGTTGCCCTTTTCTGCAATGTTGATAAGGAATGTGTTATTGAAAATAACAACTGCGATATTCTATATGCCGTACCAATGATGCTTCACGAACAAAGACTTGATGACGTTGTTGTCAAAAAGCTTGGCATTGAATGTGGTGAGCCTGATTTAACAGATTGGACAACTATGCTTGACGCCTTAAGAAATCCTGTTCAGACTGTAAAGATTGCTATGGTTGGTAAATATGTTGAGCTTCACGATTCATATATTTCCGTCAATGAAGCATTAAAGCACGGCGGTATTGCCACAAGAAGTGCCGTTGATATTCAGTGGATAGACTCAGAAAGCCTTGAGGGCGAAGACGTTAATCTTGATGAAGTCTTAGGCGATATGGACGGTATCCTCGTCCCCGGTGGATTCGGCTCAAGAGGTATTGAGGGTAAAATCAAGGCTTGCAGATATGCAAGAGAAAATAAAATTCCTTATCTCGGAATTTGCCTCGGTATGCAAATTGCAATTATCGAATTTGCACGAGATGTTCTTGGCTTAGAGGGTGCAAATTCCGCTGAAATCAATCCTGAAACACCTTATCCTGTTATCGACATTCTCCCTGAGCAGAAGAATGTTACCGATATGGGAGGTACAATGCGTCTTGGTCAATACCCCTGTACACTTAACCCCGAGTCAAAATCCTATGAGCTTTACGGTGCTTCAATGATTTATGAGCGCCATAGACACAGATACGAGGTTAATAACGACTACAGATCCGATTTGCTTAAGGGCGGTATGATTTTTGCAGGAACATCACCTGACAATCATATTGTTGAAATGGTTGAAATTCCCAACCATCCTTGGTTTGTTGCAGGTCAATTCCATCCCGAATTTAAGTCAAGACCTAACAGACCTCACCCGCTTTTCCGTGGCTTTGTTACCGCTGCCTCAGAAAGACATAATAATAAGTGATGACAAAAAATCACCCTCGGTAAAAATTTACCGAGGGTGTTAATTTTATATCCTGCCGATTTAGCCTTGCTTTGCTGATTTTGTATCGTTGATAGCCTTAAAGAGGGACAATTCATTTGAATAATTCAAGTCACAAGCCATATGCCACACCATTATTCCGCCTAAGCCACAGTCAACTGCAAATGCCGTTTTATCCGAAATCATTTGAACGGAATTAATGTACTGCGGTGCAGTCATGGGCTTGCCCTCAGCATCAAAGTCATTGTAATAAATCAGATTTGTATATTTATCAATTTTATCTTCAAATTGAATGTAGCTTCCCCAATAAGCAAGTCTGTTAGTGGGGCGGGAATAAAACGGAACGCCCAAATCAAGCTGCTTTGCATCAAATCCGCCTTTAAGCATTTTGTTGATTCCATTTACCGTAACAGGGAAAATTGAGTGATATCCATGGGCGGTAAACATATCGTAAAGCATAACCTCGGCACGGTCAATTATTTTGATTACATCATCATCAAACTGTAAATCCCAAGGTGCAATAGCAAGAGAAATAAGCTTATCAGGCATTGCCTTATCCATTTTTCTTAAGAAATTATTTAACTGCTTCCACTCGTTTTTACTGTTTGGAAATTCGTAATCTAAATCGTAGCCGTCAAAATCATATTTATCAATAAGGTTCTTTATGCTGTTTACGGTATTGTCAACATTTGCATCGCTGAACATAGAGATGATATCTGCATTGTCATTGCCGTATGGCATTGCAATATCGCACAAAACATTTATATCTCTGTCACCGATAGCCTTTTTCAGAATTGCAATTCTGTCGGCAAAAAAGCTTTCGTCAACCTCGTTACCTTCTCTGTCAACAAAATAGATGTTACCGTCTTTATCGTATTTAGCGGTGCCGAATGTGATAACATCTGTTATACCGTCAAGCATTGAAAAATCCGTATCCTCCGTAACATCGCTTATAACGAGATATGATGTTACTCTCAAATCCTTGGCATTTTCGCTTTTTATGTTATAAACGCCGATGTCGTAAAGCTTAAAGCTACCGGATGCCTGATTGACAAAAATTCTTAAGTATCTGTAATTAACATCACCTAAAAAACAGGTGTGACCGCCCTCAATGCAATCGATTTGATACAAAAATTCGTAATCCTTCTCTGCATCATTACTGCCGTAAATCTCAAAAAGAGTAACCTTTTTTCCGTTTTCCTTAAGCACTACTGTATTAAACGCTTTTGTTTCCCCTAAATCAACGGTAACATACTGATTTTCTTCTGCCTTACCCTTAAGCTTAAAGCCGGAAAGCTCTTTACCCGAACCATCGGTTACTACACAGCCGTCGGCTAAATTATCATAGCCTGCGTATGTATCTGTCATAATCTCTCTACCGTTAGGACTGCATCCTGAGAAAATTGAAGCAATCAGTAAAACCGCTAAAAATAATGAAATTATCTTTTTTACTTGTTTTTTCATAATATTATTACCCCTTAAAAGTTATTCATATATATTTATTTATACCATAAATAGGCGAAAAACACAATGACAAGTTTTGATTTAATAGGCAATAAAGAATAATCCTTCAATATGTGATAATTCATCACAACATCTGTACGCTGTCAGAGAATTGACAGCAAAATAGTGT
>CALYNW010000124.1 GCA_945224895.1 uncultured Clostridia bacterium | reverse complement strand
CTTTACTGTACTGATTAGAAAGGAATTCATATTGCTGTTTCTGTTGCAGTTGCCCGTGCAAAGCAGGGACTTGACGTGCCGTTTTTCTTTAACAGAAAGGAAGAAAAGGATCACGGTGAGGGCGGTGTTTTCGTAGGCTATACCCCAAAAGAGGGCGAAGAAATCGTTATTGTTGAGGATGTTATCACCGCAGGAACAGCCATCAGAGAAAGTATGTCAATCCTTTCAAAGCTTGACGGAACAAAGGTTTCGGCAGTTTTCGTTATGGTAGACAGAAAGGAAAAGGGAAAAACAGAAAAATCCGCAATGGCAGAGGTCAGCGACGAATACGGATTCCCTGTTTATTCAGTTGTTGACGTTTACGATATTATTGAATATCTTGAAGAAGATGAAAAGAATGCAGAAAATGTTGAACGCATTAAGAAGTATCTTGAAATAAACGGAGCAAAGGAAGGTTAATGTTAATGCGACATTTACTTGATACAACAGACCTTACGCTTGAAGAAATCGATAATATGATAGCAGTTGCTATGGATATTATTGATAATAAGGAAAAATATGCTCACATCTGTGACGGTAAAAAGCTTGCAACGCTTTTCTTTGAGCCGTCAACAAGGACAAGACTTTCATTTGAAGCGGCTATGATGGAGCTCGGAGGAAATGTTTTAGGCTTTTCCGAGGCAGGCTCTTCATCTGCATCTAAGGGCGAAAGCGTAGAGGATACAGTCAGAATGGTATCCTGCTATGCAGATATAATTGCAATGCGTCACCCTTTAGAGGGCGCTCCGAGAGTTGCCAGCTTTAAAAGCGGTGTGCCTATTATAAATGCAGGTGACGGCGGTCATTCACATCCTACTCAGACACTTACCGACCTGCTTACAATTTATCGTGAAAAGGGAACCTTTGAAAACCTTACAATCGGTCTTTGCGGAGATTTGAAATTCGGCAGAACAGTCCATTCTCTTATTAAAGCAATGTGCAGATATAATAATGTTAAGTTTATTTTGATTTCGCCTAAGGAGCTTGCAATTCCCGAATATATCAAAACCGATATTCTTGATAAAAGCGGTCACGAGTATATTGAGGTTGAAACAATGGATGAGGCAATGAGTCAGCTTGATATTCTTTATATGACAAGAATTCAGCGTGAACGCTTTTTCTCTGAGGACGATTATTTAAAGCATAAGGACGCTTTTATCCTTGACCTTGAAAAGCTAAAAACCGCAAAGTCGGATTTAACAATTATGCACCCACTGCCGAGGGTTAATGAAATTGCCACAGAGGTTGACGACGACCCGAGAGCAAAATATTTTGTTCAGGCTTTAAACGGAAAATATATAAGAATGGCACTTATAAAAACCTTGCTTGAATGGGGAGGTGCTCTTTAATGAAAATTGATGAGATAGAAAACGGCATTGTATTTGATCACATCACGGCAGGTAAGGGTATGACGGTTTACAATACTCTGCATCTTAATAAGCTTTCCTGTCAGGTTGCCATAATACAAAATGCACGCAGTAATAAAATGGGTGCAAAGGATATTATAAAAATCAATGACCTTATTGATATTAATTTAGACGTTCTTTGCTATATTGATAAAAACATTACCGTCAATATTATTAAGAACGGTAAGTCGGTGGAGAAGAAAAATCTTTCACTTCCGAAAACACTGACTAATGTTATAAAATGCTCAAACCCGAGATGTATTTGTAATAACGAGGATATCGACCACGTGTTTACCCTTGTTGATGATGAAGGCACCTATCGTTGCCTTTATTGCGAGACAAAGGCAAAATAAAAAAACGCTTGAAGAAGATAATTCTTCAAGCGTTTTTTACTGTGATTAATAAATTCCTTGCTCCATCATTGCCTGAGCAACCTTTTCAAATCCGGCAATGTTTGCACCTGCAACAAGGTTGTAGCCCAGTCCGTATTTTTCCGCTGCTTTAACAGAATTTTCGTGAATTGCAATCATAGCGTTGTGGAGCTTTTCGTCAACCTCCTCAGCAGTCCAAGAAAGTCGTTGACTGTTTTGGCTCATTTCAAGACCTGAAACGCATACACCACCTGCATTAACCGCTTTTGAAGGAGCGACAATAATGTCGTCACGCTCCATAAAGAAATTAAGTGCTTCCTCAGTTGTGGGCATATTAGCAACCTCTATGTAATACTTTGTGCCGTTTGCAGCAATTTGCTTTGCCTCAGCAATACCGATTTCGTTTTGTGTTGCACAGGGCATTGCAACATCTACCTTTACGCCCCAAGGCTTTTGTCCTTTGTAGAATGGTACACCAAACTTATCTGCATAATCCTCACATCTGTCTCTGCCTGATGCTCTCATTTCAAGGAGATAGTCAATTTTTTCTTCTGTTATGATACCGTCTTTATCGTAAACATAGCCGTCGGGACCTGAAATTGTAACAGGTATTCCGCCAAGCTCGGCAATCTTTTTGCAGGCACCCCAGGCAACATTACCAAAGCCTGATATTGCAAAGGTTTTCCCCTTTATATCGTCACCCTCGTGCTTAAACACCTCGCAGGTGTAGTAAACTGCGCCGTAGCCTGTTGCTTCAGGTCTGATAAGCGAACCGCCGTAGGAAAGTCCTTTACCTGTTATTACACCGTTTTCAAATGCGTCTGCAATTCTCTTGTACTGACCGAAAAGGAATCCGATTTCCCTTGAGCCTACACCTATATCACCTGCGGGAACGTCTACGTTAGGTCCGATATGTCTGTAAAGCTCAGTCATAAAGGCTTGGCAAAATCTCATAACCTCAGCCTTACTTCTTCCTCTTGGGTCAAAGTCGGAGCCACCCTTTGCTCCGCCCATAGGAAGTCCTGTGAGTGAATTTTTAAAGGTCTGCTCAAAGCCGAGGAAATACATAATTGAAGAATTTACACTCGGATGAAATCTCAAACCGCCCTTATAAGGACCTATGCTTGAATTAAACTGAACACGGTAGCCTCTGTTTATCTGAGTCTTTCCGGCGTCATCAACCCAGGCAACACGGAAGGTGATAAGCCTGTCAGGCTCCGCCATTCGTGTCAGCAGGTCATCCTCCACATATTCCGGATGCTCCTCAATAACCTTTTCAAGAGAACGGAAAACCTCTTTAACACACTGTATGTATTCGGGCTTTGCATTATCTCTTCTTTCAACTGTTTTAATGACATTTTCAATATATTCGTTCATAACGAAATCCCCCTTCTTATGACCTATGTCATACATATACTATAACACTAAATGTTGTCATAATGCAATAAATATTCTATAAGTGTTGAAAAAAATTATATAATATGCTAAAATCGAATAAAGATATGGGGGTATTGTTATGAGAAATCATGAAGTTACTGAAAATAAACCGCTCCTTAATCCCGACGGCTCTTTGCGTGAGCCCGGCTGGAGCAGAAGCCTTGTTCAAATTTATAATAGAAATGATATTAAAAAACGTAAGACAAGAATTAAAGAGTGGGATTATTACTCTGTAATCTCAAATAAGCATAATATAGCCGTATGCTTTACCGTTTCGGATTTAGGCTATCTTGAGCTTGAAAGTGTCAGCTTTCTTGATTTTAATGTTGCAAAAGAGCATACCGAGGGAAGTATGGGAGCTTTTCCTATGGGTAAGCTCAATATGCCGCCTACCTCTGAAGTCGGCGACGTTAAAATGAAAAATAAAAAGCTTGCTATTGAATTTTTAGTGCGTGGAAATAAGCGTATTCTACGCTGTGATTTTCCCGAATTTGACGGTGGTAAAGGAATTAAGGCTAATATTACTCTTACTAACGACCCGCAGGATACTATGGTTATTGCTACACCTTGGGCAGAGGATAAAAAGGCTTTCTATTATAACCAAAAGATTAACTGTATGCCTGCGTCAGGTAAGGTTGAATATGACGGTAAGATATATGAGCTTTGTCCCGAAACCGATTTCGGCGGACTTGATTGGGGCAGAGGTGTCTGGACCTATGATAATGTGTGGTACTGGGGCTCAGGCTCAGGTAATGTCGACGGTCACCGCTTTGGCTTTAACATCGGCTATGGCTTCGGAGATACAAAAGCCGCCAGCGAAAATATAATTTTCTATGATGGTAAGGCTCACAAAATTGATGATGTCACATTCAATATAAGTGAAAATTATACTGACCCTTGGACCTTTACGTCTTCCGACGGACGGTTTGAAATGGACTTTGTCCCGATTATTGACAGAAACGATTTTACAAGCGTTTGCGGTTTAATTGAAACAGACCAGCACCAAGTATTCGGCAGAATGACAGGAAAGGCAGTTCTTGATGACGGAACTGTTATTGAGATAAAAGACTTTCTCTGCTTCGCCGAAAAGGTGCATAATAAGTATTAAACAAAACCATTTGATTAGGTTGGCACATTTTTAAAAAATGTGTCAACCTCAGACTGTCGATAAAGTGGTCTGAACCACGCCAAAGTGCGTGAAAAATAAAAATTACTCGTAGGGGCTTCCTTGGAGCGGACGCCAGACCCTTTTGTCTG
>CALYNW010000123.1 GCA_945224895.1 uncultured Clostridia bacterium | reverse complement strand
AGTATAAAGACAAACACATAATACTACATTGCATCATAATTTTCAAGTGTTATAATTTCCCGGTCAAATAATTTGAAAGCGAGTTTGAAAAACGGAAAACATTTTTTTACATTTTGTTAACACCTAAAAAAATTATTTAGTTGCAATGGGTTGTAAATTATAGTATAATTTATGAGTATTTATTTATTATTAGAGGTGTTAGTATGGACGAAAAGGAAAAAGACCTTAACGAAAACCTTGACTTAAACAATGACGTCACTGAAGCAAATGACGATACGCTTGAGGAAAAGGACGGCGTTAAATACGAAACCAATGACAATTGGGTATTTGATGCAGAGGCTCCCACACTTAATAACGATATGTTTGAGGGCTTGACTGACGGTAAAGCAGGGGCGCCTGTGAAAGCAAATGAGCCTACTGTAAGCAAGGCTAAACCGGATAGCAATAAGATTGTAATTAACAAGGAACCGCTTAAATTTATTCCCCTTGCAATTTTTCTTGCGGCAGTAATTACTGTTCTTATTGTTCTCGGTGTTCGTTATTATACAGTACCAAACGGCAAAGAGGGCGATTTGGCAAACCCTGCCGGAATTGCCTATACGGTTGATGATACAAATGTCAGCGTGGGCTTGTATAATCTTTATTTTTCAAGTGTAGCCGGTCAGTATGAAAGCTATGCCGCTTACGGATATTATGACCTTAATACAGCTGACGATTATACAACTCAGTATACCACCGATGACGACGGCAATGAAATATCTTGGTTTGATTTGTTCAAAAAAGAAACCGATGAGCAGGTAAAAATGTATATTGCATATTCAAATGCCGCTAAAAAAGAGGGTATTACTCTCAGTCAGGCTCAGAAGGATATTATTAACGAGCAGGTTGAAAGCTTTAAATCCACTGCCTCTGAAAAGGGTATGTCCCTTAACGAGTATATTCAAAGCGTTTTCGGTGATTACTGCACCATTGATACCATCAAGCTTTATCTTGAGCAGTATTACCTCACAGTAAACTATAAGGGCGTGGTTGCCGCCGACTTCAGACCTACTGATGAAGAAATCAGTAAATACTATGACGAGCATAAGCAGGATTATTACCAGATTAACTTCAGCTATCTTGCCTGCTCTTATGACTCAAGCAGTGATGAAGCAAAGGCAGAATCTGAAAAAACCATTAAGGATTATATGTCAAAAATCACAGACAGAAAGTCAATCCTTAGCTTAGTACCTACTGCATATAAGGACTATATCGACCGTGATGTGCAGTCGGCAATGGAGCAGGATTCCGCTCTTTCCGAGGAGGAAGCAAGGAAGAATGCCATTGAAACCTATGAGTCAAACGTAGACGGACTTATTTACAGCAGTGAATCACCCTTTGGTGAAGAAATAAATAATTGGTTGTTTGACGAGAACCAGCCTACAGGCACCGTTAAATACTACGTAAACGAAGAAACAGGATACGCTTATATAATCCTTAAGACAGAGCAGCCAAGTCTTGTTGATGATGAAACATATACCGTAAGGCACATTCTCATTACACCTGAGTCAGATGACGAAAGCCAAACAGACAGCTCCACAGGCTCAACCACTTATACAGACGAGCAGTGGGCAGAGGCAGAGAAAAAGGCTAACAGCATTCTGGAGCAGTACAACAGCGGTGAAAAGACAGAGGCGTCATTTGCCGCATTGGCAGAGGAGAACAGTGCGGACAGCGGTTCGTTATCTGTTGGCAGTATGGATTCCTACGGCGGACTTTGTGAAGGTGTTACTCTTGGTTCAATGGTGTCTGAGTTTGAGGACTGGGCAATAGATGATTCACGTAAATACGGTGATGTGGGTATTGTTAAGTCACAATTCGGCTATCACATTATGTTCTTCATTAATGATAAGCCAAGCTATGAGTCGCAGATAATTGTCAATATGAGAAATGAAAAGCTTAATGAGATTATTGAGTCAGCGGAGTATAAAACACACAATTCTGCGATAAGCAGGGCTGATAAAAGCTATCTGGAAAACAAAAAAGCCGCTAATGCCGAATCGGCAACAACAGATAGCAACGGATAAAAAACAAAATACTCTTGTATTATCCAAAATAATAGTGTAAAATACTGTTGAATAAAAATAACCAATTCGATAGAAGGATGAAAAAATATGGCGAAGAAACAATTAGAAGATGATTTGCTTACAGGCGGCAGTCTTAATGCCGACAAGGATAAGCAGGCAAAAAAGGCAGAAAAGCTTGCCAAAAAAAATGCTAAGGCAAAGGAAAAGGCTGAGGCAAAAAGAACTGCCATTAAGTCAGAGATAGATTCTCTTAAGGAGGCTCTTTCCTCTGAAACCGACGAGAAGAAGGCAGAAAAGCTGAATGCTAAGATTAAAAAGCTTTCGGACAAATATGCCTCTGTAGGCAGTAACGCAGCAGTTAAGGTTGCTCCTAAAACAGCAAGGATTATCAGGTCTGTTGTATGCGTTGTAATTGTTGTTGCCCTTTTGGTAACCTATGTAGCAACCGGTGCTGTTAGAAAGGGCTTTATTGCTTCTCTCAGTCTTCCTGCTCAAACCCTTACCGGCGTAACAGTAGGTAACGGTGAAAACAAGGCAAAGATTAAGGTAAGCACCTATAATTTCTATTTTGCATCTACATATAACAGCCTGCAAAATCAGATAAGCTCATACGAGCAGTACGGCTTAGACCCTGAGCAGTACGGTCTTAATGTTAATTTTGATGAAAAGCTTTCAAAGCAGGAGTATAAGTACACTGACCCTGAGACCAATAAAGAAACCACAATGACTTGGGCAGAGCATGTTCATCAGCTTGCTCTTGATTCAATTGAAGAAACCTATACATATTATCTTGCCGCTGTTGAGGCAAATGACGGCGAAGAGCCGGAAATTACTGACGAGCAAAAATCAGAGCTTAACGAAACCATCAGCAGCTACAGAGAAACTGCCGAGGGCTATGGCTATACACTCAGCGGTTATCTTGTAAAGGCTATGGGTAAAGGCGTTACCGAGTCTGTGTTCAGGACAGAGGCTACACGTCAGTACATTGCACAGAACTATAAGGAATCACTCGGCAGTAACACTGAAAATGTGGAGTACACAGATGAAGAAATCAATGCCTATAAGGATGAGCATTTAGACGAGCTTAAGACAGTAGATGCTAAGATTTTTGAGTGCAGCAGTGAGGACGAGGCAAAGGAATTTGCATCAAAGCTTAAGGCTGACGGCTCAAATTTTGCAGAGCTTTGCTCGGAATACTCAACAGACGATTTTGATAAAAAGGCTTATAAAGAGGACGGCTTTTCAACGGAGCTTGGTATGACAAAGGCAGCCCTTCAGTCAAAGGGCTATGCTATTGCCTCGGCTGATGAGCATAATCACGATGACGGCTCAGAGCACTCAGATGATGAGGAGCTTAAGTATTCGGGTCTTGATTGGCTTTTCAGTGCTGACAGAAAAGCAGGGGATATTAAGCAGTACAGCACAACAGTTGTTTATGTGATTGCACCTGCCTCCCTTTCCGACAGAAAGACAGTTAATGTACGTCATATCCTTATCGTTCCGGAAACCGACGAGGATAATACCGATGTTACAAGTGCTACCGACGCTCAGTGGTCAGCAGCATTTGATAAGGCAAAGGATATCCTTTCCGAGTGGGATAAGACAGAGGACGGCTTTGCTCAGCTTGCAAAGGATAATTCAGCAGACGGCTCTGCATCGGACGGCGGCTTGTATTCCGACGTAGTTACGGGACAGATGGTTAATTCCTTCTCTGCTTGGTGCTTTGACAGCAGTAGAAAAGCAGGCGATACAGGTATTGTAAAAACTAAATTTGGTTATCACGTTATGTATTTCTCAGGTACTAATGACCAAACAATTTGGCAGTATAATGCCAAGAGTGCACTTGCTGAAGCCGATGGCCAGAGTGCAACTGAAAAATTAGAGAAGGATTATACTCTCAAGGAAAACTGGTTTGGTTCCCGTTACTTTGAAAAGGATGTTGACATCTCCAACTGATAACAAAAAGAGGTTGTTTATTACAACCTCTTTTATTGCTATATTATTATTTGAAAGTGGACTTGCTTATGACAAGTAAAAAAGATGTGCAGGAATTGATTAATGAAATTTCACGTTTAATGGCGGCACTTGAGGATGTTAATTTTGAGTGCCAACGGCTTGAAATCGTTAATTCAAATCTTGATTTTCAGCTTAAATCCATCAGTAGAGAGCTTAAGCAGAATATATCAATGCTTGAGTCTCTTGAGGAGGAAAATAAGCTGCTTAAAGAAGAAAACAGAAAATTAAAAGCTCAATCAGGTAAGAAATAATGGAATATGTACTTAATACAAATCAGCTTAGGGAGTATGCCCCAAGGCTAAGGGCAGGCGATAGGGTAATACTTTCAGGTACGGTGTATACCTCCCGTGACGCCGCACATAAAAGAATTACTCAGTATATTTCCGAAGGTAAGGAGCTGCCCTATGATTTAAAGGACGCGGTAATATATTATGCAGGTCCCACACC
>CALYNW010000122.1 GCA_945224895.1 uncultured Clostridia bacterium | reverse complement strand
TTATTATGGCAAATTTAGCTCCGCTTCAAAATTTAATAGACCATTTTGAGCGTATGCCCGGTATAGGTCATAAAACTGCACAAAGGCTTGCCTTTTACATTCTCGGTCTTGAAGAAAACGAGGCAAGGAGTTTTTCGCAGGCAATAGTTGACGCACATACTAAAATCAAGCAGTGCAAAATCTGTTGTAACCTTGCCGATGATGAGCTTTGCCCTATCTGTAAAAGCAACACAAGGGATAAAAGCGTAATCTGCGTTGTTGAGGATGCCCGTGATGTTGCCGCTATTGAACGTACCCACGAATATAACGGTACATACCACGTTTTGCACGGTGCAATTTCTCCGATGGACAATATCGGTCCCGATAATATCAGGATTAAAGAGCTTGTGGCAAGGCTTGGCGATGATACGGTTGAGGAGGTCATTATGGCAACTAACCCAACTGTTGAGGGTGAAGCCACAGCAATGTATATCAGCCGACTGCTTAAGCCTATGGGAATAACTGTCAGCAGGCTTGCCTATGGTGTACCTGTGGGCGCAGATTTGGAATATGCCGATGAGGTTACACTTTCAAGAGCCTTGGAGGGCAGAAGTCTTATTTAATTTAGATTGGAGTGATAGACTTGGATAAGAATGAAAAGCAAATTATTGCAAATAATAAAAAAGCCTATCACGACTACTTTGTGCTTGAAACATATGAGGCAGGGATAGAGCTTTTCGGTACTGAGATTAAATCAGTCAGAAACGGCAGAGTTAATCTTAAGGACAGCTTTTGCTCTGTTGATGACGGAGAAATGTTTGCTATCGGTATGCACATTTCCCCCTATGAAATGGGAAACAGATTTAACCGTGACCCTATGAGGAAGAAAAGACTTCTTCTTCATAAAAGAGAAATTATGAAGCTTTTCGGTGAAAGTCAACAGCAGGGGCTTTCAATAATTCCCTTGTCACTTTATATTATAAATGGCAGAGCAAAGCTTGAAATCGGTCTTTGCAAGGGTAAAAAGCTTTATGACAAGCGTGCCGTTCAGGCGAAAAAGGACTCAGACAGACAAATTGAAAGAACATTAAAGGAAAATTATCGCTAATGCGATTTTATATATGGGGATGAAAGGATTTCGACAGGGTTGTTGAACCTTGGTCAGCGGGTAGCGGAGTTGCACCGCTTTAAAAGTAACACTTTAAAATTAACTGACAAAAATAATTCAGTTGCTCTTGCTGCTTAATTAGCAGCTTGCGTTCTGCCTCAGAGTGCCACGGCTGAGAACAGAGCGTCGACTTAGTGGCGAACATGAACGGGAGAGCGTCTCGGCTCCCGTCAGGAATCAGAGACTACCGTAGGCTGAAGGCTGTTTACCGCCGTCAACTGAGGGGATAACCTAAAAGATAAACTACACCCGTAGAGCCCTTGGCAAGATAGCTTTGGACGTGGTTTCGATTACCACCATCTCCACCATCTCAACCGGCACCCGAAAGGGTGCTTTTTTTGTGCAAAAAGGCACTGTGCACTAATCACTTAGGGTAATGGTAATAATCCGAACCACGGTTTAGCGTGGCAGATATTGCCCTTACTCTACGTAAAAATACTCGTTAATCCGAAAGGATTAACTGTGTTTTGTGCCTTGATTAAGAACAAAATCGTTATATCCGTAATGCACGATATACAAATCACCGACCTTTTAAATTACGAAATAATTAAAATAAATTTATTGACAGAATAGCACCATAAGTTTATAATCTAAGTGTTAATACTATTTGGAGGAATTTTTATGAAAACGTATAAAAAGATTTTAGCTGTTGTCTTATCAGCGCTTTTGGTAGTTGCGGTATTTGCCGGATGCTCTGCCGACACAGCAAATGACGAAAGCAGTCAGCCTGCCGATACAGGCGCAAAGAAGGTTGCTATTCTTCAGTATATGCCACACTCAAGCCTTGATAACTGCACACAGGGCGTAAAAAATGCTCTTGATGAGGCAGGCATTGCCTATGATGTACAGATAGGCTCAAGCGGAAGTGCCGATACCGACTGTCAGAGCTATGCACAGAATATGGTTTCAAGCGGATATGACGCTATTGTTGCCGTTGCTACTCCTGCTGCAATGAGTGCTTATTCGGCAGTTCAGAACGCATCATCGGATATCCCCGTAATTTTCTGTGCCGTTTCAGACCCTGTAGCCGCAGGTCTTGTTAATTCCATGGAGGCTCCGGGAAACAACTGCACAGGTACATCAGATGCACTTGACATTGCAGGTCAGATTCAGCTTATTAAAACACTTCAGCCCGAAATCAAATCTCTCGGCGTTCTTTATACCACAAATGAGGCTAACTCAATCAGCCAGCTTAAGACACTTCAGGCTGAATGTGACAAGGCAGGTATCGAGCTTGTTTCACAGGGTATCGGCGAGGCTTCGGAGCTTGCATCTGCATCAGCCGCCCTTATCCCGAAGGTTGATGCTATTACGAATCTTACAGATAACAATGTTGTTGACAATATGAGCGTTGTTCTTGAGCAGGCTGACGCCGCAGGTATCCCTGTTTACGGCTCTGAAATTGAGCAGGTTAAGAAGGGCTGTCTTGCTTCGGCATCTATCGACTATATTGCTCTTGGTGAAAAGACAGGAAAGATTGCCATTGACGTACTTAACGGTCAGGATGCCGCTGCTTATCCGGCAGTTTCCGTAACAGATTCATTCCTTGTTGTTAACACCGATATCGCCGATAAGCTTGGAATTACAATTCCCGACTCAATGAGTGACGTTCAGACTGTTACAACAGTAACTGAGTAATATAATGATATTTCAAAGGAGCAGAACTCTGTTCTGCTCTTTTTGGCGTAGGATGTGATTTAATGGAGGCTTTAACTATTGTTAAAGTAGTTTTTGAAGAGGGCTTTAAGTATGCCATACTTGCTCTTGGAGTTTATTTGACATACAGCATACTTGACTTCCCCGATTTGTCTGTTGACGGAACAATGCCTTTAGGTGCTATTGTTTCAAGTGTTTTGATTATTAAAGGCGTCAATCCATGGCTTAGCCTTTTAGTCGCTTTCGCCTGCGGACTGCTTGCAGGCTGTTTAACAGGAATTCTGCATATTAAATTGAAGCTGGAGCCCCTGCTTTCGGGAATTCTTGTTTACACTACCCTGCTGTCGGTTAATTTGGTGCTAATCAAGATTGGCACAGGCGGACAATCCATAGCTTCAATTTTCGGAAAAAAGACAATTTTCAACAGCTCAGTTGCCAACATACTTCCGCAGAATATCAACGGAATTAATGTCAGAAAGCTGATAGTTCTTGCAATATTTGTTATTGTTTTAAAGATAATCATTGATTTATATTTAAAGACAAAATCAGGTATGCTCCTTCGTGCCACAGGCTCTAATCAGCAGTACGTTATAATGCTTGCCAAAAATCCCGGTATGTCAAAGATTTTAGGCTTGGCAATCGGTAACGGATTGGCGGCTGTCAGCGGTGCAGTTATTGCTCAAAGCACGGAAACGGCAAATACAACTATGGGCGTAGGAATGGTAGTGTTCGGTCTTTCAAGCGTTATTATCGGTCTTTCCGTATTCAAGCGTGTGGGATTTATGAAGGCTACAACAATGGTTATTTTAGGTACAATTATCTACAAGGCCTGCCTGCAGATAGCCGTTGTTATCGGTCTGCCCAGCGAATATAATAAAATGCTTATGGCTGTGCTGTTTGTTCTTGCTCTTGTTTTCAGCGGAACTCTCAAGGAGAAGGTCGGCAAAAGGAGGGATAAGAATGCTTGAGCTGCAAAATATAACAAAGCGCTTCAATATAGGTACTGTTGATGAATCAACCGTTTTTGACTGCTTTAATTTCAAGGTTGATAAGGGCGAATTCGTATCAATAATCGGCTCAAACGGAAGCGGTAAAACCACAATGCTCAATCTTATCTGTGGCTCTCTTAAGCCTGATGACGGTAAAATTATTTTTAACTCAAACGATATCACAAATGTTTCCGAATTTAAAAGAGCAAAAATGATAGGCAGAGTTTTTCAGGAGCCTAAAATCGGCACCTGCGCAGATTTAACAATACTTGAAAATATGGCGCTTGCCGATAATAAAAACAAGCGCTTCGGCTTAGGCAGATGCGTTAATAAAAACAGAATTGATTATTATAAAACACTGCTTGAGCAATGCAATATGGGACTTGAAAACAGAATGGGCGTTCAGGTAGGCACCCTTTCAGGCGGTCAAAGACAGGCGCTTGCCCTTGTAATTGCCAATATGACAGACCTTGAGCTTCTTATTCTTGACGAGCATATTGCCGCACTTGACCCTAAATCGTCGGAAAGAGTTATGGAAATAACTCAGGAGCTTGTGGAGAAAAATTCAATAACAACTATGATGGTAACCCATAACCTTCGCTTTGCCGTTGAATACGGAAGCAGACTTGTTATGCTCCACGAGGGAAAGGCAGTCCTTGATATCAAGGGCGAGGAAAAGGAAAACACCAAGGTAGAGGATTTGCTCGAAATTTTCGACGGAATAAGTATTGAAAAAGGAAA